>JAQGKB010000013.1 GCA_028290345.1 Hyphomicrobiales bacterium
GGATCGCAGACCGTGATCCGCATGTCGGCCTGGTTCGTCCCGTTCCAGTCGAGGCGGATGACGCCGCCCGCACGCAGATCGACCTCGGCCTGGGCGAACCAGTCGGCCAACCGCTCGGGCGTCGTCAGCGCCGCCCAGACCTTCTCGATCGACGCGCGCAGGTGACGATGGAAGACGACCTGCAGGGCGTCGCCGGCGATGGTGACCTCACCCAGCGCGGCGTCACTCAACAGGGACTTAGTGGCTATTGTGGTGGTATTCATTGTTCTTTCTCCAAATGGGCCTCAAGGGCGTCGAGACGGTCGGCCCAGAAGGACCGGAAGGGTTTCAGCCAAGCGTCGAGCTTGGCGAGCTCGCCGGGTTCCAGGCGGTAAAGCCGGCGCTGGCCGTCGGGCCGCACGCTGACCAAGCCCGCCTCGCGCAACAGCTTCAGGTGTTTTGAAACACCAGGCTGGCTCAGGCCAGTGGCCTCGACCAGCTCGCCCGCCGGCCGCTCGCCGGTGCGCAACAGCTCCAGGATGGCGCGACGATTGGGTTCCGCGATGGCTTCGAACGGGCTCATGGCCATTTATATGCTCTTCAAGACATATAACTGTCAATGCATATTAATTGGGCAAAAGTAGCCCGGCAGTGGACGCGCGATCCGGACCCATGACATCGCGCGATAAAGCCCTGATCATCGCCGGCGCGGTTTCCGCCGGCACGGGTATCTATGCGGACCGCAAGACAGTCATCGTGCTGGACGCCAAAGGCGACGCAGAGGAGGCGGGAGAGTGGTCAATGGTAGAAGACGGCGTTCGTGCAGTAACCGCGAAAATGGCATGGTGTTGCACCACGCATCATTTGAATGTTGCAGTTCCGGCCCCCGGGAGCGGCTCGTCGAGCGCCAGGCTCAGGCGACGTCCATCCGGGCGCGGAACGCCGCGTCCCTGAGATCGATCATGCCGCCGGCGTAGTCGTCCCCGCGCCCGCTGGCCAGCCACGCGATCGCCCTGCCCGCATCCTGCGGTGCGCTGAGCTTGGATTGCGGTATATCGGAGATCTCGTTGACGTGCACGGCGCGGATGCTCGCTTGCATCGGCGTATCGACAAGGCCGGGCGCGAGGCCGAAGCTGCGGATGCCATGTTCGGCGCCTTCCAGGTCCGCCGCCCGGGTCAGCATCAGCAGTGCGGCCTTGCTGGAGCAATAGGCGGCCCAGCCGGTGAGCGGCCGCAAGGCCGCCCCGGAAAGCAGGTTTATGATCCGGCCACCGCCGGCAAAATGCGGCCACGCAGCGGCAACGAGGGCGGCGGGGCCGCTCACATTGGTGCGCATCGCCAGGTCGAACGCCTCGGCATCGAGGTCGGCGATCCGTGCCATTGGCTCGATGATCGCGGCATTGTTGACGACGATATCCAAGCGGCCAGAGCGTGTCGCGACCGCCTCGACTCGCGAGCGGATCGAGCCGAGGTCGGCAACGTCAAGATCCATGTCGAATGCCTTGCCGCCCGCAGCGGCGATCTGGGCTACAATTTCGGCGCAATCGCCTTCCCGCCGGCCGCAGGCGAAGACCGTGGTGCCACTTTGCGCCAACGCCAATGCCGCCGCCGCGCCGATGCCGTGCCGTGCACCGGTGACCAGCGCTACCGTGCCCGAGAGATCGATTATCATTTGAGTGCGGCCCTTGCCGCGCTGCGCACCGCGTCGGGATCTGGCGCGACGCCATAGGCCTGGAAGCCGCCGGTGACCGGGATTACTTCGCCGGTGACGAATTCGGCGTCGGGGCCGAGCAGCCACGACACGGCGCCGGCGACGTCCTCCGGCCGGCACCAACGGCCGAGCGGGATGGATTTCAGCACGCCTTGTTCAAAATCTTCCCAGCTTTGCCCGAGCTTTTGCGCCTTGGCGCGAAAGGCCGCCTCCATGCCGGTGCCCGGGCCCACATGGCCGGGCGCCACGGCGTTGACCCGTACGCCGGTCGCCGCCATCTCGACAGCGAGGCACTGGGTCAGCGCCGCAACGGCGTTCTTGGAGGCCATGTAGACCGACGAGAACGGATTGCCGAAGCCCAGCCGCGTGACGATGTTGACGATCTGCCCGGAGCCCTGCCCCGCCATCAGCCGTGCGGCCTCCCGACACATCAGGAAGGTGCCGCGCGCATTGACCCTGTGGATGCGGTCCCAATCGTCGACGCTGGTTTCAACCACAAGGCTCTGGGTATGGATGCCGGCATTGTTGACCACCACCGCCAGGCCGCCGTGCTCTGCCGCGACGGCTTTGATACCGTCGACGACCGAGGCTTCATCGCCGATATCGAGGAGGCGCCAACCGCACTTGAGGCCTTCAGCGGCCTGCCTTGCTGCATCGGCATTGCGGTCGGCGATGACCACGGAAAAGCCGTCGGCCGCAAGGCGGGTGGCGATGGCAAGGCCGATGCCGTTGGCGGCGCCAGTGACGAGAGCGACTTTGGTCATGAATTTGTCCAGGCGCGGAAGAGGTCGCGCATCTTGATGGTTTCGCTGAGGACGTCGTCGTGAATGGTATCGAAATATTGCTGGTTGACGTATTCGCAGGCGAGATAGCCGTCGAACCCGGCATCGCGAAAAGTCGCGAACATTGCGGAAAAGTTCAGCGTCCCCTCCTCGAGCTTGGCCTGCAGCGCACCCGGCCGCGCCTGCCGCAAATGCGCGTGGCCGACATAGGGCGCGAGGAGATCGATCTCTTCCTGCCGGTAGCCGCTGACGATGAAATGGGCGTAGTCGAGTGCCAGTCTTGTTCCCTTGGCGCGCTCGCACATCTCGGCCGCCAGCGCCGGCGTTTCGAGATAGGAATGGACATGCGGTTCAACACACAGGGTAACGCCCGCCTCACCGGCCGCTGCAACCAGCGGTTTCAGCGATTCCACCGTCTCGTCGAGGGCCTGCCGTCGGCTCTGGGCGCCGTTGAGAACGCCGGGGAGGATAAAGACCGTCGGGGCCCCTGCCGCGGCGCAGAACTTCAGGGCCTGCCTGAAATCGGCGAGGTTTTCCGCACGATGCAAGGGGGAGCTGAGATTGCGCTCCACCGTGTCCCTACCGAAGAGGTGATAAAGGTTTGCCACCTTCACCGGCAGCCGCGCCGCGATTTCCGCGCCGTAAGCCTCAGGTTCGGAGAGTAGTCTCCGCTTGTCCAGCGCAGAACGGTAGAAATAGCCCAGATCAATGGCTTCGATGCCGACGACATTGGCGAGGCCGGCAACCTCACCGAGGTTGAGTTGCGGGAACGACCAGCACGTCACCGAAAGTCGCATGGATCAGACCTCTTCCATCCGCCCGCTGTTCGACGAGCGGTACATCGCATCGAGCACCGCAACTGCCCGCATGCCGACAATCCCGTCCGCCGGATTGACCGCCGGCGCATCCCGGCAGATATCGACGAAGCGGGTGATCGGGGCAATCGACTCATAGTCGCCGGCGTCCGGGGGCAGTTCCTCGAGGTGGGTCTTGCCGTCGTGCCGGATGGCCTCGACCCGGGCGCGCTCGATGTCGAACAGCAACATGCCTTCGGTGCCGAAGATGCGGATGTCCATCTGGTAGCCACGGCTTTTCGGCACCGTCGCCGAGCCGGAAAGCGCCATCGTCGCGCCATTGGCGAATTCCACCACGGCGGCATCGTAGAAATCGACGCCCGCCGGCGAAAGGCCGGTTTTGGCAAAGACCCGCACCGGCTCCAGGTCGATCATCCGGAACAGTGCGCCCAGGCCATGCGTCAGTTGCCCCCAGCCGTAGCCGCCGGAACGCTTCGGATCGGCCCAGGTCGAGGCGGGCGGACGAAAGAGATGCTCCTTCGTCTCGACCATCGGCTCGCCGGCAAACAGGTCCGTCAGCGCCGAAGCCATCTGCGCTATGACGTGCCTTACCTCGCCGATCCAGCCGTCCTTGACCAACTGGTGGGCAGTATCGACGATCGGCCGGTAGTTCCAGCCATAGGGCATGATGATCTGGCGGTGCCTGGACTGGGCAAGGGCCACGAGTTCGCGCGCATCGGCCGCTGTAGTCGCCATCGGCTTTTCGATCAGCACGTGCAGGCCGGATTCGAGGGCGAGCCGGGCGTGCTCGGCGTGCAGCACATGCGGCGAAGCGATCACCACGCCGGCAAGGTTTTCCCGCGCGATCATCTCCGAGGCGTCGAGATAAGCATGTGACAGGCCAAATGTTTCGGCGACCTTGTCGAGCCCCTCGCGGTCTGGACGGTTGATGGCGACGATATCCACATTGGGGTTGGCGATCAGCGCCGGGATGTGGCTCAGCGTCGCCCACCAGCCGGCGCCGATCACGCCGATATTGACCTTTTCAGCCATTGTCGCCTCCCTATTTGGCCGCCAGGTAGTCGTGCACGATCTCGCCGCTCACCAGGGTGAAATCGGCCCGCCAGTAGAAGGCCTCCAGCGGCTCGACCACTGGAAGCCGGAAAACCGGCGCCTGGGCGTTGGGCCGCAGTTCCACGGTGCACGGACCAACCCAGCACTCGTGAATGACCACGTCGGTCAGCCGCCGCGAGGTGACCTGCCGGATTGCCGGGGTGCCGTCGATATGGTTCACCGCCTTGAGATTGAGATTGGTGCCATATTCGAAGTGCCGGCGCATGTCGGCTGGATCGGCGCGGCGTTGTTTGTAGGGCGTCGTGACCGTCAGGACGTCGATGCCGTTGCGCTCGACGCCGGCAACGATCAGGTCGCCGCGGAAATCCATAAATGGATTGGCGAATTTTTTCGGCTGGCCGTGCACTTCCCGGCCATGGGCGACGCCGCCGTCCGAATGCAGGAACAGGTACGGCGAGTAAGCCCCGCTTCGACCATTCGGAAGCTTGGCCCCGAACATCACGTTGGCTTCGTGGTAGGGCCCGATCCAATCGGTATCGTTCATCTTGTAGATGTGGATGCCGACCACGTCGCCGGTCGCCTCGACCGGTGGCGGCGCAAGGAACGCCATCGCTGCCGGATCGGTGCGATAGAATACCGTGATGATCTCTGCATTGCGGAACTGGAACGGAAACGGCGGGATGAACGGGGCATCCCAAGGCGTCGAAAAGCCGCCGCCCAGAATGTCGGCCTCGGTCACCTTCTCCAGTCCCCAGCGTCGTTCAGTCATGGTTTTTGGCCTGCCTTCATCGAGGATCGCGTCGATCCTAGTACATGAACCATATGCGCCACCATCGCTGCGCGCGCGGCCTCGGGCTGCTTGTTCCGGATCGCCTCAGCGATCGCGCGATGATCCTTGATCGAGCGGGCAATGACGCTGGGCGTCTCGGACGCGATCTTGCGGAATTCGAGCCCGAGGATGTTGAGGCTCTGCGCCGCCCGCGCGAGGAACTCATTGTCCGCGAGTTCGGCCAGCCGCTGATGGAAGAGCGTATTGATCTCGCGGTATTTCTCCGGCTCGCCGGTGACCGCCTCCTGCGAGACGATCAGGGCCTCGAGTTCGGCGGCATCCGCCTCGGTCGCCCGCGACGCCGCGCGTGCGCAGATATCGCCCTCGATCAGTTGCCGCGCTTCGTAAAGCTTGTCGACCTCGGTGCTTCGCAGCGTCAGGAAGAAGGTCAGCGGCTGCAGCAGGTCGGCGGCGCTCAGTTGCGACACGAACACCCCGCCGCCATGCCGGATCTCCAGGACCCCCAGTACGGCGAGCGCGCGGATGGCCTCGCGCAACGTCGGACGGCTGATGCTGAAGGTTTCGGCGAGCTTGCGCTCGGAGGGCAACTGGTCGCCGGCCTCAAGATTTCCGGCGGTGACGAGCCCAAGGATCCGCGTCACCAGCATATCGGTCAGCCCAGCCTTGTGCAGCGGCCGTACGCCCGAGAGTTCCGCTGTCGCCAAGGCCTTGCGCTCCCCTGCGGCATTATCACCGCATATGAAAATGGCCAAGTGGCCTGACCACTTGTTGACCTAGCAGCGGCGAGGATGCTAGTCAACCATGCGACGCGGCAGCCGAACCACGACCGGGCAAACGGTCCCTACGGCAAGCGAGGGAGCTTCCATGCGCATTGGTGCGATCCGGTCGTTCGTGATCGGCTACCCGGACCCGAACGACCATTTCAGCCGTCGCATGACGGTCCTGGTGCGGGTCGAGACCACCGACGGCGCTGTCGGCTGGGGCGAAGGCATCGCCATGTGGCAGGAGGCGTGCTGGGCGACCAAACTCATTGTCGATGGCACCTTCGCGCCGATGCTGATCGAGGCAGGCGAGATCACCGTGCGCGGCGCTTGGGACATGTTCCGCGCCCATACCTGGTGGTATGGCGAGGGCGGTATCGTCAACTTCGCTTATAGCGCGCTGGACATGGCCTTGTGGGACATCGAAGGCAAGCTCGCCGGCAAGCCGCTCTATGAACTGTTTGGTGGGGCCAGGCACAAGAGCCTCCCCGCCTCCGCTGCCAACCACGTCAACAAGGCGACACTGGAGCAGAACGTCGCCGATGTGATGGGCTTCAAGGAGCAGGGTTTTACCATCTGCAAGCTCGGCTTTGCCAAGCGCGGCCCCTCCAGTGTCGGCCGCGACCCCGAGGGTGATATAAGGTTCATCCATGAGTTGCGGGCAGCCGTGGGACCGGATTTCGAGATCATCGTCGATGCCGGCAATGGCGTGAAATGGGATCGTGCTACCGGTATCGATACCGTGCGCCGCATGGCCGAGAGCGGCATCGGCTGGATCGAGGAGCCGTTCTATCCGACCCAGATCGAGGACTATCGCGCGCTGAAAGATGCCGTGGACGTGCCGATCGGCAGCGGCGAGCGGGAATGGACAGTCAGCAACTACAAGCGGCTGATCGAAACCGGCACTGTCGATGTGATCGGCATCGATCCTGCCCGTGCCGAAGGCATGACCGGCTTCCGCATGGTCGACGAGATCTGCAGCAAGCACGGCGTTACCATCAATGCGCATGCCTGGAGCACCGCGATCCTTTCAGCGGCCAGCCTACAGCTGTCGCTGGCTTCGCCCAATGCGCGGCTTTTTGAGCTCAAGCCCGTGCCGGTGATCGTGCAGACGGATCTCGTGGAAGAGCCGATCGTGCAGCGGGGCGGCATGGTTTCGGCGCCAGCGGGCCCCGGGCTTGGAATTACCGTCAACGAGGAACTGGTGAATCGGCTGGCGCTGTAGCCAAGACCCCTCACCCGGCCCTACCGGGCCACCCTCTCCCCGACGGGGAGAGGAATTTGTAACCACCGTGCCGCTAGCTTTCCTCTCCCCGTCGGGGAGAGGGTGGCCCGGTAGGGGGTGAGGGGTCTTTGCGGTGGACGCCTACCCCACCACACGCATCTCCACGCCGAAGAGCTTTGCCACGCAGGCGATACGCTCGATGTGGTGTCCGGGCGCCATGACGGCATGATGCGTCGGTCCCTCGTTTGCCCAGGCATTGACGAAACCGCGCAGGCCCAGTC
>JAQGKB010000014.1 GCA_028290345.1 Hyphomicrobiales bacterium
CGAACCTGCGCTTGGTGCGCACTATGCGCTGACCGCTCGGGCCGTCGCCGTAGGCGATACGGCGGTGCTCCTCGTCGACGTACTTGGACTGCATGAAGACTTGAGCCGCCGCGTCCGCGAGCGCTGCGTGTTGCCGGCCGATCGGGTGATCGTCGCCGGACTGCACAATCATGGCGGCCCCGCTGCCATTCCGGGCCGGGCCGGCAATGAGCCCGATCCGGCCTATCTGCAACGCCTGGAAGACGCCTGCGTCGAGGCCATCGATCGTGCCGTTGCGGCGCAGCAACCGGCGGAAATCACCATCGGCATGGGTGACGATCCCGGCGTCGCCCGTAATCGCCGGCATGAGGGCGGCATTGTCGATAGCGCCCTGCCCGTGCTGCGCATTCGTGGCGTCGATGGCGCCATGATCGCCGTCGTCACCTCCTATGCCTGCCATCCGGTGGTGTTGGGCGCCGACAACCGGCTATGGACCGCCGACTATCCGCATTTCGTCCGCGCTGGGCTCGAGGTGCGCTATCCGGGCGCCATTGCCCTATTTCTCACTGGCTGCACCGGCGACGCCAATACGGGCCATTCGGCGCATGCGTCGATCAGCCTCGCCGCGAACGAGTCACGCACTTTCGCCGCCGCCGAGCGGCATGGCCTGCGCATTGCTGCGGCGGCCGCTGCAGCGGACGAAGGCCCGGCAGGGACCGGCGTCCGTGCTGCCAATACCGAGATTGCCCTCGGCTTTAAGCGGCTTGAGACGACGCCACTGCCCGAACTGGTGGCCCAATGGAAAGCCGAGATGGCGAGCGCCGATCCGGTGCGGGCGGTGCTCCTCAAGCACTGGATCTCTTGGGCCGAAACCACCGCTCGCCAGCCGCTGGTGCCGTGGCGCGCGCGGGTAACGGCCCTGCTATGGGGCGGCGTGCCGATTGTCGCGCTGCCAGGCGAGATCTTTGCAGAAACCGGACTTGCGATACGCTCGGCCTGGGGCGACCGGCCGGCATTCGTCATTTCCTACGCGGAAGCGATGCCCGGTTACATCCCGCCTGCCAGCGAGTTCCGCTTTGGCGGGTATGAAGTCGATGAGGCACACCGCTTCATTGGCATGCCCGCAACCTTTGCATCCGGATCGGCCGAGGCTCTCGCTGAAGCAGCAATCCGTCTTCTAAATGGCTTCGAAGCCACAAAGGACTGACTGTGTACCGGTTTCTACTGTCGTGCCTTGCGTCTTGCTTGACACGCAACCGGTTGCAGAGCAGATTTTCTTGACGTGACGTTCAGTGCTTGAAACAAGGGGAAATGAATGAGTAGGCCAGTCTCAAAATTTGCAGCTTCCGTATTCTCCAATTCCGGTCGGGCGGCCCTTTTGGGTTCGGTGCTCGGCGCCGGGTTGTTTGCCGGTGTGACTTCGGCTTCTGCCGTAGAACTCACCGTGTGGAGTGGCTATCCAGAAATGGCGCCGTTCTACCAGCACGTTGCTGACAGCATGAAGGCGGCGCACCCCGACCTCAGCGTCAAGGTCGAGGCCATTCCGCTGCGCGAGCATGAAAAGCGCGTCGCACTGGGTGTCACCTCCGGCGGCGCTGCTGACGTGATCGAACTGGCCGTCTCCACTGCCACCCGCTATCTCGACAATGAATTGATGGCGCAGGCACCCGATGACGTGACCAAGTTCGTCAACGACCCAGCCAACTACAACGAATTCTTCCGCAATGCCGCCAGCTACAACGGCAAGGTTTATGCCTTGCCGCTGTTCCGCGGCCAGAGCGCGCTGTTCTACAACACCGACATGTTCAAGGCGGCCGGCCTGACCACGCCGCCCAAGACCATGGATGACTTCTCTACCTATGCCGCAAAGCTCGTGCAGCGCGACGCCTCGGGAAATCCGACGGTATCTGGGTGGAGCATGCGCCTGTCTGGCGGCGGCCAGGGGATTGCCGAAAAGTTCTGGATCAACATGTTCCAGTTCGGCGGCAACCTGCTGGAACAGGCGCCCGACGGCAAATGGAAGGCAACCTACGCCAGCGAAGCCGGACACAAGGCGCTGAAGCAGTACCTGCAGAACGTCGCCCAGAAGAACGTCACCGTGGAAATGCCTGCCGATGCGGAAGCTTTCGAGCGCGGCCAGACGGCCATGTTCATCCGCGAATCCTGGGTGATCGGCGATATCGCGACCAAGGCCCCCAACCTTAAATACGCCACGGCCACGCTGCCGATGGGTTCGATCGTCGCTCCGGTGAACCTCTACATCACCGGCACCGGCGACAAGGCAAAGGCTGCCTGGGAATTCGCGATGGCCGCCAATACGCCTGAGAACCAGCTGTGGCTGCTGGACAATGTGGGTTGGCTTCCGAACCGGTCGGGTCTCGATTTCTCCAAGATCGTTGCGGCCAAGCCGAATGTCGCTGCCTTCGTCGAATATCCCTCGACCTACAAGTTCTTCTCGCTGCCGACCATCGGGCCGGCGGACGAAGTGCTCACCCGTGTCGCGGCAAAGCTGACCGATGCCTTCGCGAACCCGGCGCTGGCCAATGACGATGCCGCAATCGACAAAGTGCTTGCCGACGCTCAGGCCGAGACAAACTCCATCCTGAAGCGTGAAGGCATCCTTGCCGAATAAGCGGCCATTGCGCCACTCTCACACACGATCCCTTCCGGGGAGGCAAATTGCCTCCCCGGGTAGCTCCCCAGGGAAACACCCATGCTGAAGCGGAAAAGATGGCTGTTTGCGATTTTCGCGATTCTGCCGACCTTGGCCATCTATCTTTGGGTGCGTATTATCCCCATCGAAGAAGTGCTCAGGCTCAGCCTGCACAAGTGGGACCTGCTCTCCAAGAACAAGCCGTTTATCGGATTCGCCAATTTCGAGGAGCTGTTCCACGACCAGCTCTTCATCACGTCGCTGATCAACACGACGATCATTGCCTTCGGCGTGCTGGTCATCACCATCCCCCTGGCGTTATTCCTCGCCGCACTGATCCACCACCGCACCCGCTCGCGCTTTGCCGGGTTTTATGAGACCAGCATTTTTATCCCGCACGTGGTCTCGCTGGTGCCCGCCGCGATGGCATGGAAATGGATCTTTGATGCCCGCCTTGGTCCGCTCAATGCCTTTCTTGGGATTTTCGGCGTGCATCCGCAATCGTGGCTTTTTGACCCGGTGCTTTCAATCATCTGCGTCATCGTGCTCTGCTCCTGGCAGGCCCTCGGCTACGCGGTTCTGATTTATCTCGTGGGATTCAAGAACCTGCCGGTCTCGCTGTTCGAAGCCGCCAAGCTCGACGGTGCTTCGGGGCCGCAATCGTTCTGGTTCCTGTCGATCCCGCTGCTGAAGCCGATCACCCTCTATGTCTCGGTGGTAACGTTGGTCTCCGGCTTCAACGTCTATGCGCAGGCCTTCGTGCTCGCCTCCGATGCTCAAGGCGCACCCGGACGACAAGTGCGCGTGCTGGTGCTGGACATGCTGGAGAACAGTTTCCGCAATTACCGGATCGGTTACGCCTCGTCCGAGGCTGTAGTACTGCTGGTGATTGTGCTGGTCTTGACCCTGATCCAATTCACCCTGCTGCGCGAGCGAGGCCGAGCATGAGCGAGCTAGTCCTTACCGATACGCAAGAACTGCGAGCCAGCGCTCGCCGGGTCGCCAACAAGCGCATCCTCAACTTGGGCATCGACGCATTCCTTGTGTTATTCGGCCTGTTGATGATCCTGCCGCTGGTATTCCTGGTCGCCAATGCGTTCAAGACACCGCAGGAACTGCTGCGCTGGCCGCCTACCGTGATCCCAACCAACCCGACCCTATCCAACGTTCAGGCGGTGCTTGCGGATACGCCGCTACTGCGCTGGGTATTCAACAGTTTCCTGTTCGCGATCCTCTCAACGATCACCATCCTGACAACGTCCTCCATCGCGGGCTACATCCTCGGCAAGTTCCCGTCGCGCACGATGTCGGTGCTGTTCGCCATCATCCTCGCGACCGCGATCGTGCCGTTCGAAGTCTACATGATCCCGCTCTATTTCCAGATCAAAGGCCTCGGCCTGCTCAATAGCGTGTGGGGCATGCTAATCGGCTATCTGGTGATGAGCTTCGGCATTTTTCTTATCCGTCAGAACGTCATCCACTCCATTCCGGACGAATTGATCGAAGCTGCACGCATCGACGGCGCCGGCGAATTCTGGATTTTCTTCATCATCGTCCTGCCGCTGCTGCGCGGCGCAATGGGCGCGCTTGCGGTGCTGGCGTTCTTCCAAGCTTGGACCGCTTTTGCCTGGCCGCTGATCGTCGGGACCACGCGTGATGCCTACACCATCGAAGTGGGCCTCGCCCTGTTCCAGACCGGCTTCACCGTCGATCTCGGCCGGCTGAGTGCCGCGTCCGCAGTGGTGCTGGTTCCCAGCGTTACGCTGTTCGTGCTGCTCCGCCGCAATTTCGTGCAGGGCGTCGCCAGCACCGGCCTCAAGGAATGACTATGTCCGAAGACTTCATGCAGCAAGCTCGCGCTAGCTATGTCGCCTGCAATGCCGATACTTTGCGCTGGGTGCTGGCGCGACCGAAACTGCATGGCAGTTTCCTCAACACCAAGCAGAACAGCATCACCCTCGCCGACTATGGTCCGGAGGACGGCCTGCGGGGGCCGGACTATCTCTATGGCTGGATCCAGGGTCGCGGGCTCGAGAGCCTTGTGACGCATGCCGAATTCTTCGCGCATGAAGACCCCGACCTTGCCAACGCCCTCGATGCTGCCGGCCGGACGCTCTACGCCGCCCTAGGCGCCCTGCACGAGAAGCACGGCCACGCCTATTTCTGCTACGACGCCAACCTGCAGCCGATCTACACCGCTGCAGACGGGACGGTTCGGCCTCAGGGTGACGCAGGCGATATCTTCACCTATTCGGACGCGTTCGTTTGCAAGGGCCTGCTTGCCGCCGCAGTGCGCTATGCGCCCGCCGACGTGCCTCGCCGCCTTGCCGCGCTGGCCAAGGTGATTGAGGCCATTGACGACAATTGCTTCCTGATGGCCGAAAACGGACCGCTCGACGATGCTGCCCTCGCGGCCCAGCACGCCGACCTTGGCCCGCGCATGATCCTGCTCGGGGCGGCGGGCCTGTTGGCCAGGCTCAACCTGCGCGAACATGCGGGTTTTGCCGATCGGTTTATCGCGCACATCATCGACCGGCATTTTGACAGCGCCTCCGGCCTACTGCGCAACGTGCCGGGTGAGGACGCCTGCAATGTCGGGCACGGTATCGAATTTGCCGGTTTCGCCCTGGAATATCTCCGCGCCGACGCCGATCCCGCCCTGCTGGCAACGCTGGAGCGGATCCTTGTTGCGTCCTTCCGCAGCGCCTTCACCGGACCGGGTATCCGGCTATCGGTTTCGGCGGCAACGCTGCAGCCGACCAGCCCCTATTGCCCATGGTGGTCACTGCCGGAGACCGTCCGCACCGCCGCCCTCCTCCATGAGCGGACCGGCAGCGCTGAGGTTCTGGATGTCTGGCGGGACGCGAGCGCGGCATTCTTTGCCAATTTCTGGCGCGGCAAGCCGGCGCTGGCCTACCAGACCATGACTGCAGACGGGCCGGTCGACTTCGTGCCGGCGACGCCGGACCTCGATCCGGGTTACCATACCGGGCTCAGCCTGCTGGCCGCAATCGAAGCCGTGGACCGGATGTCCGACCGCCCCTCCCTCAAATCCGCAGGATAGACCGATGGCCGCCGTCACAATCGAGAACGTCGTAAAGACCTTCGGTAATACCAAGATCATCCGCGGCGTCAGCGTCGAGGTGCCCGATGGCGCCTTTGTCGTGCTGGTCGG
>JAQGKB010000018.1 GCA_028290345.1 Hyphomicrobiales bacterium
GACACTTGACTGAGCGGGTAAATCTCGCGGATGTGGCCCGCCTGGCTGGCGTCTCCAAGACGTCGGCTTCGATGGCGCTTGCCGACAGTTCTCGTGTCGCCGCCGAGACGAAACTGCGGGTGAGAAAGGCGGCGCGCGAGCTGGGATATGTCCCGCATTTCGCCGCCAGCGCACTGCGTTCGCAGCGTGCCGACACGATTGCGGTGGTGCTGCCGCATGTTTCGCAACACGTGTTTTCCCATCCGGTGTTCATCGATCTGCTCGAAGGCATTTCCACCGCCGCCAACGACTTCGACCTTTCCGTGCTGCTCTCGACGGCGCGTTCTGCCGAAGACGAGTCGTCGGCCTATTCGCGCATCATTCGTGGCCGCCAGGCGGCGGGGGTGATCGTTGCGGCTGCCTCGGTTCACGACGTCAATCCTGGCCAGATTCAGGACGCCGGTTACCCCGTCGTCGTCGTCGGCCGCATGCCCCGGTCCAGCGAGGTGGCAAGCGTTGGCATCAACGATATCGGTGGTGCCAAGGCGGTCATCCGCCATCTAATCGAAACGCACGGCACAAAGCGTGTCGGCCACGTCTCCGGCCCCCTCGATCACCAGTCCTCGATCGACAAGCGAGACGGCTATGTGGCTGCCCTTGCCGAGGCGGGGCTTTCGATCGACCCGAGGCTGTTTTTCGAGGGCAATTACGAAGAGGCGTCCGGCCGCAAGGCGGCGCTTGCGTTGCAGCCGCATTTGCAGCCGGGCGACGCGATGTTTTTTGCTAATGACCAGATGGCCATCGGCGCGATCGAGGAATGGCGCCAGGCCGGTATCCGCGTCCCCCGGGACGTACTGGTTGTCGCCTACGACAACCATCCGATGTCGCGGCATGCGTCGCCGCCGCTTACGACGGTCGGTGCCGACATGGTTGGGGTCGGGGAGACTGCGTTGAAACAACTCAACCGATTAATTCGCGGCGAGACCAATCTCTCGGCGATCGAGTTTCCAACCAATCTTATCGTCCGCCAGTCGTGCGGCTGTCCCAGTGAGGGCGGCGCGCGCAGCTAAGCGGACCACGATCCCGGTACAAAACAACAATTCCGGTGGAGGAGAAGCCCATGAAGACGAAGACATTGTTGGCGGCACTTGCCGCAAGCTCGATGCTGGCCATCGGGCTTGCGGGCCATGCGCTCGCCGCGCCCGTGACGCTCACCTATTGGAGCGGTTTCACCGGTGGTGACAAGCAGGCCTATCTTGACCTGATCAAGAAGTTCAACGACACGCATCCGGACATCCAGGTCGACTATCAACTGCAGCCCTGGGACTCGATCGCCCAGAAGCTGCCGACCGCTATCATTTCCGGCTCCGGCCCCGACCTCGCGACGCCCGATTACAACGTCGCGACGATCCAGCAATATGTCGCCAACGGGCTGGCCTTGCCGCTCGATGACCTGATCCCCCAGGTGGGGCAAGGCGTGCTGCCGCAGGCGGTGATCGATTCCTTCTCGGTGGGCGGCAAGCTCTACGCTGCCCCGGCCAACTACGCGACGCTGCTGCTCTACTATAACAAGGACATGCTCAAGACGGGCGGCATTGCCGCACCGCCCAAGACCATGGCCGAGTTGCAGGACTATGCGGTGAAGCTGTCGAGCGGCCAGGGCCAGTACGGCATCGCGCTCGCCGACAACGCGACCATCCAGATGTGGCCGGTACTGATCTGGTCCGACGGCGGCGATCTCATCGCCAACAAGTGCTCAGCGCTGGCCGATCCGAAGACCATCGCGACGGTGGAGAAGTGGTCAGGCCTGATCCGCGACAAGAAGATCAGCCCGGTGGGCTCGACCGGGCAGGACGCCGACAACCTCTTCGCCGCCGGCAAGGCGGCGTTCGAGATCAATGGTCCCTGGGCCGCTGGGCAGTACAAGTCGGCCGGCGTGAACTTTGGCGTCGCGCCCGTCCCGGTGGGCGATTCCGGCAAGCCCGTGACCTTGGCGAGCACGGTGCCGACAATCGTCTCGTCCAAGACGCAGCACCCCAAGGAAGCGCAGATATTCCTCGCCTGGTGGCTGAGCAAGGATACGCAGGTGCAGCTCTCGACTGCTGCCGCCTACGCGCCGAGCCGCAATGACATGGGCAATGATCCCTCGATCACCTCGAACCCGACCGTTGCGGCGTTCGCGGCCCAGGTACCCTATGCCCGACTCTACCTGCCGACCGAAAAGGATTTTGCCAAGATCGATACCGGCATCTTCATTCCCGCGATCCAGAGCGCCGAGCAGAACGGCAATGCCGCCGAGGCGCTGAAGGCTGCAAACGACCAGCTCAACCAATTGCTCGGCTGCCCGTAAGCGAGGCGACAACGCAGGCGCCGGACCTCGAGCCGGCGCCTGCTACTCCCGGAGCCCACCATGATTGTCGCCACGATAGAACGTCCGCAGCGCCGCTGGGCGCACTCCAGGAGTGGCCCCCTGTTCCTGCTGCCGAGCGCGCTCATCATCGCCACCTTCGTTCTCTATCCCATCGCGCAGTCGCTGTGGATGAGCCTGCATGACTGGTCGATGTTCCAGGTCACGCATCCCTTCGTCGGCCTTGCCAACTATGCCGAGCTGATCCGCGATCGGCGCTTCTGGAACGCACTGCTCAACACCATCGTCTTCACCGTCGCCACCGTGCCGGTGCAGGTGATCGTTGGGCTGTTGCTCGCCATCGCGCTGTCGCGCTCGAGGTGGTGGGCAGTGTTCCTGCGCTCTGTCTACTTCTTCCCGGTGATCAGCTCGTTTGCGACCATGGCGATCGTCTGGCGTTTCCTGCTGTCCGCCGATGTCGGACCTACGGCGTCGTGGCTGCGCGCGCTGGGGATCACCCCGCTCGACTGGCTGCACTCCACAGTATGGGCGCTGCCCGCGATCATCATGGTGGGCCTGTGGAAGAATATTGGCTTCACCATGGTGATCCTGCTCGCCGCGCTTCAGGACGTGCCCGAAAGCCTCACCGAGGCGGCGGTGCTCGATGGCGCGACGCGGTGGCAGCGTTTCATCCATGTCACCATCCCCTCGATCCGCCATGCCCTGCTGTTCACCAGCGTCATCGCGGTCATCGCGTCCCTTCAAGTGTTTGACCAGGTCTATGTGATGACACGCGGCGGGCCGCTGTTCCACACCGAGACATTGGTGACCTACATGTACGAGCAGGGCTTCACTGAGTATCGCTCGGGCTATGCGGCGGCCATCGCCTGGGTGCTGTTCGTCCTCATCATGCTGGTGTCGATCGTCCAGCTCCGCCTGTTCCGGTACGCCGATGTCGACTGAACCCCTCCCGCCCTATCTTGCGGCCGAGCAGACGGTGCTGAGCCGGCTTCTGGCGATCGCCGCCGGCCTGCTGGTGCTGTTGCTCGCGGCCTTCACAGTGTTCCCGTTTGTCTGGATGTTGCTGACATCGCTCCGCACGCAGCAGGAGATCTTCTCGAACCCCGGCAACCTGATACCCGCCTCGTTCAACCTCGATGCCTATGTGAAGATCTGGAGCGAATTGCCGTTCGCGCGGCTGTTCGTCAACTCGATCGTCTTCGCGGGCGGTGCCACGCTGATTTCCCTGCTGTTTGACTCGCTCGCCGCCTATGCGCTGTCGCGCCTCGATTTTCCGGGCCGCACGCTCGCCTTCTACATCGTGCTGGCGACGCTGATGGTGCCCTACCAGATCACCCTGATCCCGGTGTTCCAGACCGTGTTCGACTTCCACTGGCTAAATACTTATCAGGGCCTGATCGTGCCCCGCGCCACCAGTGCCTTCGGCATTTTCCTGCTGCGGCAGTTCTTCGTCACCGTGCCGCGCGACCTCGATGCCGCGGCGCGGCTCGACGGCGCCGGCGAGTTCCGCATCTACTGGTCGATCATGCTGCCGCTGGCCCGCCCCGCACTGGCGACACTGGCGGTGTTCCACTTCATGTACAACTGGAACGACTTTCTCTGGCCACTGGTCATCACCAGCTCGGCCGACATGCGCACCCTTCCGGCAGGGCTGACGCTGTTTTCGGGGCAATTCGTCGTCGAACACGCCGTGCTGATGGCGGGCGCCACGATAAGCCTTACCCCGCTCGCCCTCGCCTTCTTTTTCGCCCAACGCTACTTCGTGCAGGGCATCGCCACGACTGGAATCAAATAGATGACGGACCGACCGCCCTTCGACGCACCTTTCATCTGGGCCGTCGGCATCGAGGATACCAATGTCGGCTGGCCGCTCGCCGGCTCGCCCGGCGGGCTCGATGAGTTCGCGCTCACCCGCCACTATGAGTATTGGCGCGAGGATCTGGCGCTCGCCGCCTCGATCGGCGCCAAGTCGATCCGCTACGGCTTCCCCTGGTACCGCATCAACCCGGCACCCGGCCAATGGGACTGGAGCTGGACCGACGAGGTGGTGACCGAAGCTAATCGGCTGGGCCTCGGCCTGATCATCGATCTCGTCCATTACGGTACGCCGACCTGGCTGAAGGGCTCGTTCACCGACTCCGCCTATCCTGATGCGATGGCCGATTATGCCGGCGCCGTGGCGGGACGCTACAAGGGACGCGTGCCCGGCATCACGCCGCTCAACGAACCACTGGTGACGGCGTCCTTTGTCGGCCTGCGCGGCATCTGGCCGCCGCACGAAACTGGCGAAATCGGCTGGTCGCGCGTCGTTGTGTCGCTAGCCGAAGGCATCCAGCGAAGCATCCACGCTATACGGGCCGCGGCGCCGGAAATGCAGATTGTGCATGTCGAAGCGACGCATGTGTGGACATCGGAAGCCGGTCTCGATGCGGAACAGCTGCTGCTTGACCGCAAGAACTACTTGCCGACCGACCTCGTGCTGGGCCGCGTCTCGCCGGGTCACGAGCTCCATGGCTGGCTGATCGGCAACGGCACTGCCTCAGGGCGGCTGGATGCGCTCGTCAGTGGCGCGGCGACACCCGACGTCATCGGCGTCAATTACTACCCCGAGTTGTCGGCACGGCAGTTGGCGCACTACGAGGACAAGATCGTGGGCGTCACATTCAACGCCTGGACGGATGGACTGAGGTCGATCATCGGCGGCTTCGTCGATCGCTACAGCCTGCCGATCCTGGTCTCCGAGACGGCAGTGGAAGGCAATGACGACCACCGGGTAAACTGGCTCAATGCCGTCGTCGGGCTGATCCACACCATGCGGGCAGAGGGCGTGCCGGTACTCGGACTGGTCTGGTGGCCGCTATTCGATTTCGTCGACTGGAGCTTTGCTACCGGCGACCAGGTGATCGAGGAATTCTACTCGGTCATCGATGGCAAGGTTTCGCCGATTTTTCCGCCCAGCCGGGGGGCTGGAATCGATGCCTATTTCCGCCGCATGGGCCTATGGAAGCTGGTCGCCGACGGTGCCGACATCCGGCGCGTTACGACGCCGGCGGCCAGTGCCTTTCGCGATCACGCGCTCGCGAAGACGCCGTCCGCAAATCTAGGGAACGAACCATGATTGAGGCGCGTATCGTCGTCGACCGTGATTTCGAAATCGGCGAGATCGACCGGCGGC
>JAQGKB010000035.1 GCA_028290345.1 Hyphomicrobiales bacterium
CCCTGCCGGCAAAAAACCCGTCGCGCTGCAGCGCCTGGGTCGCGGTTATGCCGTACCGGATCATGGTCTCGACATTATCCTCCGGCCCCGCCGCCATGTGCAGGTGCATGCCGACGCCATATTTGAGCGCAATCGCCACTTCCGCGCGCAGCAGGGCTTCGGAATTATCGACATAGGGCGCGTGCGGCCCGAACCATGGAATGATCCGCCCATCCCCCAGCCGCTGCCGCTCGATGAACGCCGCGGCCCTCGTCAGTTCCTCGGCGCCGCGCTGCTCGTCACCCAGTTGCACGATGCCATAAGCGATCACCGCGCGCAGGCCGGATTGCGCAGCCGCAGTCGCGATCTCCTCTGCAAAGAAATACTGATCGCAAAAGGTGGTGGTGCCCGACAAAGCCATTTCCGCGCAGGACAGCGCCACGGCCGGGCCGATATCCGACGAAACCAGCGACAGCTCCGGCTCGCGGATGGAATTGTACCAGCCATCCATGGTGAGCAGGCTCTGCCCCTCCGAACGTCCGCGGAACAGAACCATCGCTGAGTGCGTGTGCGCATTGACCAGGCCTGGCAGCACCAGATGGCCATCCAGGTCGACAATTTCGTCGAATGTTGCGGGATCCGGTGTGGCTTCTTCGGGTCCAACTCCGCCGATACGTCCATCCTCGATCGCGACCCAGCCGCGCTCGTGAATGCGATTACCGGCGTCCACGGTCAGCACGGTGCCGCCGTGAAGAAGCGTTGAAACCATTGACCGAATTGCCCCCTCAATATCCTAGTAAACCGGTTTACACAGCGATCTAACGACACTAGCATCCGGCTTGTCAAATGCTAATCGGCAGATCCGGCGCGACTATGCTCAAAATTTCACCTGTGGATGAATATGCCCGATCCTAGAGCAACCATGTCACTTGGGCAGTGTCCCGGCGACGCCCCCAAAGCCTCTCCATTTGTTTGTGCTTGGAAGTAAGAATGGTCGAAAAGCTGCTGGATACAGCGACGACAAGTTGGCCCGACATCGCCGCAGCGATTGAACGGGGCGTATTGGCAGTGCTCTCGGTCGGCGCCGTGGAGCAGCACGGCGCACATCTGCCGTTGCTGACCGATACGGTGCTTTCCGCCGGCGTCGCCCGCCGCGTTGCCGAAGGACTTGGGGCAATCCTGCTGCCGCCCATCGCATATGGCGACGCCTGGAACAATGAAGGCTTTGCCGGCACGCTATCGATCGGACCGGCTACGCTGCGCGCCACCGTCGAAGACATCGGCGGCGGCCTGTACCGGATGAACGTCAAGGGTTTGATCATCATCAATGGCCATTTCGGCAACCGCGAGCCGATCGCCCTGGCAGCGCGGATGCTCCACGACACGCTGCACTTTCCTGTGCTGCACCTCGACTACCCAAAGCTCGAGGTGTTTGCCGATGCCATCTGCGACAGCAAGCCCGCCGCGCCGACGTTCTACCACGCCGACGAGGTGGAAACCTCGATGATGCTGGCGCTGGCGCCCGAAACCGTCGACATGGTGCGGGCGGCGCCGGAATACCCGGAATTTCCCGAAACCTTCGGGCTCGAGCCGATGCTGCTCAGCGAATTCAACCACTCCGGCGTCTTCGGCGACCCGCGTCCATCGACCGCAGAAAAGGGCGAGGCGCTGCTGGAAGGGATCGTTGGCGAGAGTTTGCGGCTGGTAGGCATTTTCCGCGAGAGACATGGGATCTAACCGCAGCAAGCACGTCGCCCTCCCGCCCACCATTGTGTTTCACTCATGACCACCCTCCCCGACGACCTGTTGATCAACGCTGAAGACGAAGTCCTTATCCGCCAGGACCTGACGCTCGTGGCTCTCGGGAAGCGCCCAGCCGACAGGTCAGTGCGCGTCGGGCGCCTGCTCGACGTGCATGCCCGCCGCTGGCACGAAGACCAGGAGATCGTCATTCGCGGGCGCCGCATTGCCTGGGTCGGGCCAGCCGGAGGCTATGCCGGCGAGGTGCGCGAACGGCTGTACGAGCCCGCGCTTTCCGCAGTTCCCGGTTTCGGCGAGGTGCATAAGCATATTGAAAGTTCTCATCTTACCCCGGAATATGAGGCTGCCCTCACTTTACCGCATGGCACGACCTGGACCTGCGAGGCCAGCCACGAATTCTCCAACGTGGATGGTGCCCACAACCTCGAGTTCTGGTTGAAGGCGCGACTGGCCGGATCGCCGGCCAAGATCTTTCCGCTGCCCGGCTCGGCCGTGCCGCCGACTGCCTACGAATGGGGCGGCGGCCATTTCGGCTATGACGAGCAGCGCGAATTCTTCAAGCAATCCCTGCTAGTCGCCGGGCTTGACGAGGTGATGGATTGGCCGGCGGTGTGGAACCCGCAAAACCCCTCGCACGACCGGCTCTGGGGCATGATCCGCGCCACCTTCGAGCAACGCGGCGTAATCGAAGGGCACGCGGCGGGCATCCGCGACCTCACCGGAATCAATGCCTTTGCTGCTGCCGGCATGGCCTCGGACCACGAAGCCATGACGCCCGACGAGGTGCGCAACAAGTTGCAGCGCGGCCTGTTCATGGAATTGCGCCCGCATTCGCTGCCCGAAATCATTCGCGCCCTCATCGCCGACGGGCTGCAGGACTGGTCGCAGCTTGCCCTCACCACGGACGATCGCTCCGCTTCCGATACGCTGAAGCTGGGCGCCACCGACTACAACGTCCGGGTCGCCGTCGAAAACGGTCTCGCGCCCGAGATTGCCATCCAGTTGGTCACCATCAACCCGGCGCGGCACATGCGGCTGACGCCTTGGGTCGGCTCTATCGCGCCGGGCCGCTACGCCGATCTGGTGCTGCTCGATGATGTGGCAAAGGTGAGCATCGCCAAGGTCTGGGCCGATGGCGAGCCGGTGGCGGAGCATGGGCGTTACACAAAACCCGTGCCCAGCATCGACTGGCCGGATTGGGCCACAAAGACGGTCAACATCCGGCGCGAGATGACCGCCGACGATTTCGTGATTCCCGCCGAAGCGGGGCGTACGAGCATGCATGCGGCGCTGCTACGGCCCTTCCATTGGGCCGATGATTTCATCACCATGGAATTGCCGGTCACGGATGGCGCCGTGCAGCGCGATGCCGATCGCAACGTCACCAAGTTCGCGATCGTCGATCGCTTTTCCGGCGAAGGCAGGACGGCGAAAATGTTCTGGCTCGGCGCCGGTCCGCGCACCCCCGATACGGCCCTCGCCTGCTCGATGGGCCACGACAAGCATAACATCTGGGTTGTCGGCTCATCCGACGCGGCAATGGCAACGGCCGTCAACGCGCTGATCGCCAGCCAGGGCGGCTGGGCCCTCGTGCACAAAGGCGAACTGGCCGCGACCGTCGTCTACGAGGTCGGCGGCCTGATGACAGCACGCCCGGCCGAGGTGCTGGACGCCGAAATGCAGCGATTGTACGCTGCCGCGGCGGACATCGACTGGATGTTCGAGCCGACCTTTACGTCGCGCTGGTGGCCCGGCTTTCCGGAG
>JAQGKB010000063.1 GCA_028290345.1 Hyphomicrobiales bacterium
TGCGGCGCTCGAGTTCGAGCCGGGCGGTCATGTCCTCGAAGACGTAGATCACCCCGCCTGTCGGTCCGGCGGGCGCAGCGGTCACCGTCACGGTGCGGCCATCGGGCAGGTGCCAGGGTTCGCTGACGCGGGGCGCGGTAAGCGCATAGGAGGTCAGGTGCTTGGCCCGCCAGGCGTGGTAATCGGGTTCGTTCGGCAGCAAGCCCTCGCTGCGCAGGCGATCGAGAATGGCGCGCTCGTCCGGGCGGGTACGCAGCCATTTGGGATCGAGATTCCACAGCGTTGCGTAGGCGCGGTTGAACTGGATCAGTTCGCGGCGGGCATCGAAGATTGCCACCGGCGTCGCCAACGCATCGATCACCCCGGCGATGTGGCTGAAGCTGGTATCGGGCACCGGGACGGTTTGTTCGATTTTTGGTCGCAAATAGCCGGCTGTGCCGCCCACGATCGGGAATTCGACAAGCTCGAACGCCCCTGCGGTCGGGAAATTGAGTGCAAGCACCTGCGGCTCTGCCGCGTCGGCCAGGGCGGCAAGGTGGGCGGAGAGGACGCCAGGCTCGACGACTTCGGGGACGTCGCTATCGCGCCACTTCTTGCCCAGAGTCCTGACCAGTTGCTGGTAGGCGGCGTTGCCGAAGACCAGCTTGCTGTTGCCGTCGCGCACGAAGGCAGGCTTCGAGAGCATGGCGAGGATGGCGCGTGCACTTGCCGGATCGGCGATCAGGGCATTGTCGTCCACAATCTGCTCGGCTGTGCTCGGCTGCTCGAACGCTGGACGCAGGCGCAGCGCAACGCCGCCGCCAATCACCCAACCCGCCGCGCGGATAGCGCGGCCATCGCGGGCTTTCAGGCTCAGGTCGAAACTGTGGCCTTCGATCTTCAGAACCTGCAGGGCCCGCACCAGGACTTGAGCGCTCGCATCGGCGAGCCAACCCGAAAAATCCAGCAAGGCTTCCGGGCGGCGCCCGGGCGCAATGATCAGCGATGCCTGGCCGAGAAAGCGTGGGCCATCGGCATGCTCGGTCCACATGATGGTGACTTCGCGCGCCCCGGAGAGCACGGCTTCATACTCATCGACGCGGGCCCGCAAATTGGCGATCTGGTCACTGGCCATCTGGCGGGCAAGGCGCCCATCGCGCTTCAGAGTACGCAGGATGGCAAGAGCGATGACACCGAAACCTATGGCGCCGATGCCGATGGCCAGCGGCGCCGCGCCGACGATGACGCTGGTATTGAAGCCGGCTGCCAGCGCCGGGACGGCAGTCAGAAGCGTCAGCGGAGCGGCACAAAGTACCGCGAATCCACAGCGTTTCCGGAAACCGTCCGGTTGCATACCCTGCTCCATTGTTGAACTCGCCACCAACTAGCCGCCCGCAAAAGGGACGGCTTACGCCTCTGCTAGTACCCGCGATTGCCAGGCGCACCGTGATGGAACTGCCAACCGAGGCTCCGCCCGTCCTGACCCCGGACGACCGAATCATTCAACCATACCGGTCCGAAGAATCGGTAAAAAGAGTCTAAATGATTGTGGACAGCGGGCAAAAGCCCAATTGGGCAGCTTGACTGGAGATCGAACAGGGAACGCGCCGCGTCGGACCTGCGGCAAATACGAGGCAATCTGGGCGGCTTCGCTCGGGCGAAGGGCACCCGGGCTCCGATAGCAGGGCTCGGGAGTTGCCCTGGACGGCAGCCGAATTGTCCTGGATCGCAACGACAGCAAAATCGCGGCTGTAGCAGTGGACTAATCGCAAATCTGGCCTTATCCATGGTCGGCGAGCGGGGCGCTCGAATTCGTGTGAATACAATGCCGGAACAATTACTCTTCTCTTCCGATCATTTGCCGCAGCACCTCAGCGAGGCGGCCAAGTTCAACCTCTGGCGCGACATCTATATTGGCGAAATCGCGGCGCTCGACATCAGCGTTTCCGACAGATTGCCCTTTCATGCCGAAATGCAGGCGGTTGGGCTGGGGCCATTACTGCTCACCCGCATGACCGGATCGATCACCGGCATGGCTCGCACCGCGAGCCATGTCGCGTCCGAGGGGAGCGGCGACTACTGCCTGCTGATCAACAAGGGGGCGACTGCAATGGGCGGCACCTTTCGGCAGAAGCAGACGACGATCGCCTCGGGCGCCGCGGCGCTGCAGACGTTTGGCGAGCCGCTTTCGCTCTCGGCCGGCGACAGCAATGCCTGGATTAACCTGATCGTGCCGCGCGATCTGGTGGCCCACGCCTTGCCGGACATTGATGCACGGCTAGCGATTGAGATCGGCGCGGACAATGAGGCACTGAGGCTGCTTGTCGACTATTGCCGTATGCTCGAGACGCGGGCCCCGCTTACCTCGCCCGAACTGGTGGACCACACTACCAACACGATCATCGACCTGGTGGGGCTGGCTACCGGCGCGAAAGGCGAGGCGGCGGATATGGCCGGGCTGCGCGGCCTGCGGGCGGCGCGGCTCGCTGCAATCCTGGGCAAGATCCAGGCGGGCTTTGCCGATCCGCACATCTCGGCGCTCGGGGTGGCGCTGTCGCTGGGCCTGTCGTTACGCTACGTCCATAGCCTCTTGCAGGAAACCGGCATCGGGTTTTCGGAACGGGTGCTGGAATTGCGACTGCAGAAGGCGAAGCTGCAGCTCGCCGACCGGCGCTTCGATCATCTGCGTATCAGCGAAATCGCCTACGCCGCCGGTTTTGGCGACGTCTCGTATTTCAACCGCAGTTTTCGGCGGCGTTTTGGCATTACGCCGAGCGCGGCGCGGTGAGAGGGTCGGACTGGCGCTGCGGTGAACGCCGTGTTGCCCCACCGCTCGTCACCCTCGGGCTCGACCCGAGGGCCCAGACTGCCAGCGGTAGTGCTTGCCACAAGTCTGGGTTCTCGCGTCGAGCGCGAGAATGACGAATGATGGGGGTGGCGCTCCGACGAGGAACGCCGCCCGTCGCTTAATACCGGTACTGGCCCGACTTGAACGGCCCGGTCTGCGACACGCCGATATAGTCGGCCTGCGACTTGCTCAGCGTCGTCAGCTTGGCGCCGAGCTTGGCGAGGTGCAGCGCCGCGACCTTTTCGTCGAGGTGTTTGGGCAGCACGTGCACGCCCTTTTCAAGGTTCTGGCCGTTGGTCCACAGCTCGATCTGGGCCAGCGTCTGGTTGGAGAACGAGGCGCTCATCACGAAAGAGGGGTGGCCGGTGGCATTGCCGAGGTTGACCAGGCGCCCTTCAGAGAGCAGCACGATGCGCTTGCCGGACGGCAGTTCGATCAGATCGACCTGCGGCTTGACGTTGGTCCACTTGAAGTTGCGCAGGGCCTGGACCTGAATCTCGTTGTCGAAATGGCCGATATTGCAGACTATGGCCATGTCCTTGAACTGGCGGACGTGATCGACGGTGACGATGTCCTTGTTGCCGGTGGCGGTGACGACGATGTCGGCGCGGTGCGCGGCATCTTCCAGCGTCACGACTTCATAGCCATCCATGGCGGCCTGCAGGGCGCAGATCGGGTCGATTTCTGTGACCAGGACGCGGGCGCCGGCGCCGCGCAGGGATTGGGCCGAGCCCTTGCCCACGTCGCCATAGCCGCAGACGATGGCGACCTTGCCGGCCATCATCACGTCGGTACCGCGACGGATGGCATCGACCAGCGATTCGCGGGTGCCATACTTGTTGTCGAATTTTGACTTGGTGACCGAGTCATTGACGTTGATCGCCGGGAACGGCAGTTCGCCGCGTTCGTGCAGCTGGTAGAGCCGCATCACGCCTGTCGTGGTTTCCTCGGAGACGCCGCGGATCGCCTCGCGGATCTTCGAATAAAAGCCCGGGGTCTTGGCGAGGCGAGCCTTGATGGTGGCAAAGAAGATTTCCTCTTCCTCATTGCCCGGCTTCGAAAGGATCGACGGGTCCTTCTCGGCCTTGGCGCCGGTGAGGATCAGCATGGTGGCGTCGCCGCCATCGTCGAGGATCATGTTCGGGGTTTCCCCATTCCCCCAATCCATCATGCGATCGGTGAAGGCCCAGTATTCGTCCAGCGTTTCGCCCTTGTGGGCAAAAACCGGGATGCCGGCGGCCGCGATGGCAGCGGCGGCGTGATCCTGGGTCGAGAAGATGTTGCAAGAGACCCAGCGCACCTGCGCGCCCAGCGCGACCAGCGTCTCGATCAGCACGGCGGTCTGGATGGTCATGTGCAACGAGCCGGCGATGCGGGCGCCCTTGAGCGGCTGGCTTGCTGCATATTCCTCGCGGATGGCCATCAGGCCGGGCATTTCGATCTCGGCCATGCCCATTTCCTTGCGACCAAAATCGGCAAGGCTGAGGTCTTTGACCGAATATTCTGATGGCAAGGGCATAGAAGGACTCCGCAGCTGGAAGAAAAAATCAGGATTGGCGGGGTTATACGCGGAGCGGGCGCCTCGATCAACCGGGGATATAAAGAAAACTTTATGTCCTTCGACGCTGGTCCGCTTCATCATATTGGCGGTAGACGATGCGCCGCCGGCGCCGGAATGGCAGCAGCAGAAAGCTGATCAGGATCGATACGACGGCGTAGCCGAGAACGAGCCCGACGCCGGCATAGGCAAAGCCTTCGATGGTCACCGGCACGGCCGGCTTGAAGCTATCGAGGGTGCGCTGCCCGATCTCAGTATCGACGAATTGTGGCAGCAGCGACAGCCTGTCCGAGGCGTTGGCGCCGCGGATCTGGGCCAGCATGCCGCTCAACTGGTCATAGCGTGCAAAAGTCTGCTGCATGCTGGAGCCGCGGCCCTTGAGGAAGCTGTCGGTGGAGGTGTCGTAGCGGGCCAGCGCCTGCTCGCGGGTCAGCCCGCCGGCTTTCGCCGCGGCATCGAACTCGGTGGTGATGATGCGCAGTTCATCGACCGCGCCGCCCAGCCGCTGGGTATATTGCTGGGCATATTCGGGAAATTGGCTGAGGGCGACCCCAAGAGCCAATCCGCCCAGAATGCTGAGGCCGCGCCGCATCGCCTGACTTCCTCAATTGTTCTTTGTACGCTTCGTTGCAGGAACAATGCGTGGGACAGCAAAAAGGTTTAGGCCGATGCGCCCTCGTTGTCCTCATCGAACCCGGAATTGACCAATTCGACGATGGCTTCGAGAGCTTCGCGGGCCTGCCTGCCGGTGGCCTGCACAAGGATGGTCGAGCCGGGACCGGCGCCAAGCATCATCAGGCCCATGATGGAATTGCCGTTGACCGTCACTCCGTCGCGGAGGACCGTGATATCGGCGTCAAAACACTCGGCGGTGCGCACAAAGCGCGCCGAGGCGCGCGCATGCAGGCCCTTGCGGTTGCAGATCGTCAGCTGTTGGGCCAGGGCCCGGCCGGCATTCACCGCAGTCGTCATTCGCAAGCGCTTCTTTCCGCCGTCGCCCTGGAACCGGTTCGAGGATTATGTGCCACCCAGCACATCGTTGGCTACATTGATATATTTACGGCCAGCCTCGGCTGCAACCCGCACGGCTTCCTTGATGCTCATATCGGAGCGGACACGGGCAAGCTTGACCAGCATCGGCAGGTTGACGCCGGCGATCACTTCGACCTCGCGGTTCTGCATCACCGAGATGGCGAGGTTGGAGGGCGTGCCACCGAACATATCCGTGAGGATGATGGCGCCGTCGCCGATATCGGCCTTGTCCACCGCCGCGAGGATATCGTTGCGGCGCTGTTCCATATCGTCGTCGGGACCGATCGAAATGGTCTCGACCTGGTCTTGCGGGCCAACGACGTGCTCGAGCGCCGATTTGAATTCAACGGCGAGCGCCCCGTGCGTCACCAGAACCAGACCAATCATGCAAGTCCCCCAAGTGCCCACGGCCATGCACGGGCACGTGTCGTGAGTCTTGCCCCAAGGAGCAAGCGATTCAAGTCATATTTTTCTTGTGAACCCTTGATTTCAGATGAATCGAGAGGGAGGTACGCCGACCTCTGCCGGTCAGGTTGCTTTGCCAATGTCGGTATCCACTTCAAAGCATAATACTTTATTGCGTGCCGCTGATTTCACCAAGCTGACGCAGCGCTTCGTGCACGAGCAGCAATTGATGGGCTGAATCGATAACCCCGCGCCGCGGCACCGGGCACCGCGCAAGTTTTACCCCCAGCAATTCGGTCTGCAGTTCATCTTCCTCCACCATGCGGATGAAATCGTCGACGAGGTCGACGACCAGGTGCACCGGGGCGCTGGAGACGAACTCGCGCCGGACGATGCCGCGGCCGCGCAATTCGATCAACCCGGCAATGGTCTTGGGGGCGTGCATGATCAGCATTGGGCCGGGGCTGCCCAGTTCGCCGCGCTCGATCTCGACGCGGTCATCGGACACCATCCGGGCCGGAAGGCGGCGCCATTCCCATATCTCCAGCAGTTCCAGCGCCAACAGCGATTTGCCAGCCCCCGGTTCGCCACGCAGGATGATGCCGGCGGAGCCGAGCACGAGCCCGGTGGCGTGGATATTGTTGCGCGCCGCGCCGAAACCCGGTTCCATCATTTGCGCGCCTTGGGCGCGGGGCGCTCATTGGCCGCCCGCGGCAGCGTGAGGGTGAAGATGGCGCCGGAGCGGTCGGTGCGATTGCGCACCTCGATGCTGCCCTTGTGCGCCTCGATGATCTGGCGCGAGATGGAGAGCCCAAGCCCTGAATGGTCGCCAAAATGTTCGCCCTCGGGCCGATCGGTATAGAAGCGTTGGAAGATCCGGGTGATGTCGCCGCGGATGCCGGGGCCCTCGTCGGTGATCGAAATGGTGATCTGCTCGGCCGAGGTGGCGATCGCCACCCGCACCGTGCCGTTGTCGGGCGAAAACGACACGGCATTGTCGATGAGGTTGGAAAACACCTGCGCCAGCCGGCTGTCGTGCCCGAGCACGACCGGGGCAAACCGCCCGCTGCGCTTGTCGAGTACGACGCTGATGTTCCGCTTCGAGGCTAGGTCGTGCTGGATGGAGACCATGGTTTCGGCCAGCTTTTCGACATCGACCCGGTCGGCGACTTCGCGCGCCAATTCGCCATCGAGGCGGCTGGCATTGGAGATATCGGAAATCAGCCGGTCCAGGCGCCGCACGTCGTGATGGATTATGGCATTGAGCCGGTCGCGATCCTCCTGGCGCTTGGCCAGCGGCAGGGTTTCGACAGCGCTTCGCAAGGAAGTCAGCGGGTTCTTCAGTTCGTGCGCGACGTCGGCAGCGAAGCGCTCGATGGCCTCGATGCGGTTATAGAGCGCATCGGTCATCGAGCGGATGGCGCGGGAGAGGTGCCCGATCTCGTCGGGCCGATCGGTGAAATCGGGGATTTCGGCGCGGGCATTGCCGGCGGTCTGTACCCTTTCGGCCGCCGCCGAAAGCCGGCGCATCGGCCCGGCGATGGTGCCGGCGAGCAGCAGCGACAGAACCACGGTCACCGCCGCCGCGACCATGCCGATGCGCACGATCCCCCAGCGTTCGGTCGAGACGATGGCGTCGATCTCGCCCGGAGCGGTCGAGAGCAGCAGCACGCCGACGGTGGCGCGCACGCGCTGCACCGGCACGGCGACGGAAACCACCAATTGGCCATGGTCATCGACCCGAACGATATCGGCGGCATTGCCGGTCAGCGCGCTATCGACTTCCGGATAGCGCTTGCCCTCGTCGGCCCCATATTCCTGGTAGAGCGGAAAGTCATCGCCCGGCACCCAGGACAGCACGACGTTCCACCAATCGAAGAGGAAAAAACCGGTGCCCTTCGGCCGTGGCGTCAGCTTCCGCAGCACTTCGCCGCGCGCATAGATATTGTCGCTATCGAGGATCAGGAAGCCGGCCTGATCGTAGATCCGGGCGCGGGTGCCGGTGGGGGTGATCAAATTGCGCAGCAGCGGCGCGACCTGCTCGGGATTGATCGGGAATTCCAGCGTCGGATCAAAGAAGCTCAGCGGCGACACGGCATCGCCGGTCTGCAGCGCCAGGAGCCGGTCGGGATTGACAGAGATTACGTCGCTATCGACAGTCGCGGACGCGGCCACGGCGGCGGCGATGATCTCGCCCTGCACCCGCAGCGATTGCACGCGGGCATCGATCAGCCCGGCGCGCCACTGGTTGAGGTAGAGGATGCCCACTACCAGCACGGCCAGCGCGAGCAGGTTGAGAAAGACGATGCGCCGGGTCAGGCTGGAAAAGATGGTGTAGCCGAGCAGCCGCCGGATGATGACGACAAGCGCCACAAACTGCCTGCCGACGGGCCGAAACCCGCGGGACAACAGGCCTAAGAAACCGCCGGGCGATGCCGCGCCCGGCGCCATCGTCTCGGTGGGCTTCTCGATTTCGTGTCCGCTGACGGCCACTACTGCTCCTTGAAGCGGTAACCTACACCGTAGAGGGTTTCGATCATCTCGAAATCGTCATCGGTGGCCTTGAACTTCTTGCGCAGCCGCTTGATGTGGCTATCGATGGTTCGGTCATCGACATAAACCTGATCGTCATAGGCCGCATCCATCAGCGCATTACGGGATTTGACCACGCCGGGGCGCAGCGCCAGGGCCTGCAGGATGAGGAACTCGGTGACCGTGAGGGTCACGCGTTGGCTGCGCCAGGTGCAGGTGTGGCGCTCTTCGTCCATGACCAGCGCGCCGCGCTCGATCAGCGCCTTGCCGCTTGGGGCCTCGCCCGCAATCGTGGGCGCCGACGGATCGCGCGGGGCGGAACGGCGCAGGATCGCCTTCACCCGCTCGACCAGCAGCCGCTGAGAAAAGGGCTTGGTGATGAAATCGTCGGCGCCCATCTTGAGGCCGAACAGTTCGTCGATCTCCTCGTCCTTGGAGGTGAGGAAAATGACTGGCAAGTCGGATTTCTGCCGCAGGCGGCGCAGAAGTTCCATTCCGTCCATCCGCGGCATCTTGATGTCGAAGATGGCGAGG
>JAQGKB010000066.1 GCA_028290345.1 Hyphomicrobiales bacterium
CCGACATGCGGATCACGGTCTGCGATCCGCCGCGCAGCCTTGCCTGGATCTGGGAGCTCGGTGGCCGCGACACGCTGGTGCGGTTCGATCTGACGCCCGAGGCGGGCGGCTGCGCGCTGACTCTCACCCATTCAGGCGTCCCAACTGTTGGCGCAGGGGTTCGCGCAGGCTGGCACGCGCACCTCGAAGGCCTGCCGGACGCCATCGAAGGCCGCGCCACGCCTTGGGAGGTCAAGGTCGCTCGCGAAGAGGCGCTCAGCGATGCGTATCCAAGGCTTGCTGCTTAAGCAGGGGACGACAAATCGGTCGGATCAACGAAAAATTCGCCAGGGAATGTCGATTCCCTGGCGTACCAATCGTCAAGAAGGCAGAATACCACTGGAGGAATTGAGCAAATGGACAACCGTTACGGTTGGGTGGTCGTCGCCGCCGGAGCCCTGATCACCTGCCTAGCCATGGGCGCCATGTTTGCATTACCGGTCTACCTGCAACCAATGGCGGATGAGACCGGCTGGAGCCGCGCCGGCATTTCGGGCGCCATGACGCTGGGCTTTGTCGTGATGGGGGTGGGTGGCTTCCTTTGGGGCACCCTCAGTGACCGCATTGGCGCCCGGCCCGTCGTGCTGATGGCCGCGCTGCTGCTCGGGGCGGGCCTCATCATCGCCAGCCGCGCCACGAACCTCCTGGTATTCCAGATAGCCTTTGGCGGACTGGCCTGCGGCTCGGTCGGCGCCTTCTTCGCCCCGCTGATCGCGGCAACTGTCGGCTGGTTCGACAAGCACCGGAGCCTTGCGGTCTCGCTGGTTTCGATCGGCGGTGGCGTCGCCCCCATGGTGATGACGCCGCTCGCCAGCGTGCTGATCGGCGCTTACGGCTGGCGCAGCGCCATGCTGATGATCGCCATCGGCGTCATGGTCGTGGTTCTCCCCACGGCGCTCCTGATCCGCGGCGCCCCCATGCAGGACGCCGACACCAGCAGTTCTCCGGGCGCGGTCGCGCCGCAAGCGGCGGGCTCGTCCGCCTGGGCCGCGCTGCGCACGCCGCAATTCATCGTCCTCGCCGCGACCTTCTTCCTGTGCTGCGCCGCCCATTCGGGGCCGATTTTCCACACCGTCAGCTATGCCGAAATTTGCGGCGCATCGTCCCTCGCGGCAGCCAGCATTTACAGCGTCGAAGGCGTGGCCGGCCTCTTCGGACGGCTGATCTTCGGCGTGCTCGGCGACCGCGTCGGGGTCAAGCGCGTCATCATTGGCGGTCTGTTGCTCCAGGCGGTGGGCATCTACAGCTACATCTACGTCAGCGGGCTGAGTGATTTCTATGCCCGCGCCCTTGTTCTGGGCATGGCCTATGGCGGCGTGATGCCCCTCTATTCCATCCTCGCCCGCGAGTATTTCAGCCAGAACGTGATGGGCACGGTGCTGGGCGCCGCCACCATGACCTCGAGCATCGGCATGGCTTTCGGCCCCGTCGGCGGCGGCTGGCTGTTCGATACGTTCGGTACCTATTACTGGCTGTATATCGCTTCGGCCGCCATCGGCCTCGCCGCCGCCTTCATGGCCCTCGCCTTTCCCCCGCCGCGGCAGGTCGGGGGACAGCAGGTGCTACGGCCGGCGTGACAGGCGCCGCGTAGATCGGAACCCGGGCAATGTCCGCGTCGGCGCGACGTGGACCTCAGCAAGTCGATGCTCGCCCGCACCATGCTGCGGCTGCTTCGGGCATCTCAGGAGGGCCAGGCGCTCATCCCGGTGGCCGACAAGACCGCGCCGGCTTCATTGAAAAGGTGAGTCTGGCGATAGTCGAAGCCCAGGTGGATTGGGCCGACGATGGCCGGTGTCAATTCTCGATCTACCTTCGCAACAAGTTGACTGTCTCCCATGCGGGCATGCACCAAGGCGTATTCGCCGAGTTGCTCGACGATTTCGACCGTGCCCGTCAGGAGCGCCTCCGACGGGGATGCTACGTGCAAGTGTTCGGGACGAATGCCGAGAGTAATTGAACCCGGCGCAAACCCATGGGGCACGTCCAACACGCCGCCACCCGGCAGCTCGGCCTGCATTCCTGCCGCTCCCCCCAAGCGCAACTGCGCAGGAATGAAGTTCATCCTCGGTGAGCCGATGAAGCCCGCAACGAACATGTTCTGCGGCTTGTCATAGAGCTCGAGCGGCGTGCCGACCTGCTCGATCTGGCCGCTGTTCAGCACGACGATGCGATCGGCGAGCGTCATCGCTTCGACCTGGTCGTGCGTGACGTAGATCATTGTCGCCTTCAACGTGTTGTGTAGCCGGGCGATCTCGATCCTGGTTTGAACGCGCAGCGCTGCGTCGAGATTGGAGAGCGGCTCGTCGAACAGGAACACCTGTGGATCTCGCACGATGGCGCGACCGATGGCGACGCGCTGGCGTTGCCCCCCGGAGAGCGCCCTCGGCAACCGGTCGAGCAGCGGCTGGATCTGCAAGATCTCGGCTGCCCGGCTCACCCGCGTCTCGATCTCGGCCTTGGGCATTCTGATGTTCCGAAGCCCGAACGCCATGTTGTCGTAGACCGTCATGTGCGGATAGAGCGCATAGGACTGGAACACCATCGCGATGCCGCGGAGCGAGGGCGGGATATCGTTCACCACCTCGCCGCCGATCGACACGTGTCCTCCCGAAATCTCTTCAAGGCCCGCAATCATCCGCAACAGCGTGGACTTGCCGCAACCGGATGGGCCGACGAACACCACCAGCTCCCCGGACCTGATCTGCAGGTTCACGCCACGAATGACCTCGAGACTGCCGAAGCGTTTCTGGACCTCCTTCAGCGACAGTTCGGACATGCGAAATCCCCTCTCAAACGACAACCGATACGCCCCCGCACGCGGCACGGATCAATGCCGTGCCGATGCCCGCGGTCGCTCGTTGACAGACTTTGTTATTACATTATGATGAATTGTCAAACTAATCACCCGAAGGTCGGGAAGCCGGCCGGGAAAATCGATCCCGGCCTGGTCAGGGAGTATGGCCGGGGGACTGACAGACCCAGCCAAAACCAAGCTTAAGGGAGGATTGCATGCGTAAAATAGGATACGGCATCGCCGTTGGATTGGCGGCCCTGGCCTCGCTGTCGGCCTCGCCCGCATGGGCGCAGTCGGACGTTACGTTGACGGTTTCGCGTTGGGCCGGCCCGCAGGCCGACGCCCAGAAGGCGCTGCTCGACGAGTACAGCAAGCAGACCGGTGTCAAGATTCGCTTCGATGCGATCGACTACGGTCAGCTCAAGCAAAAACAGACTCTGAACATGAGCACCAAGACCGGCGAATACGACCTGATCTATGTGCCGGAGGCCTGGTACGGCGAATACTCGAAGGCGGGCTATCTGACGCCGCTCGGCGATTACGTGAAGAACGAGAAGCTGACCGGGGCAGGGTGGGACATCGCCGATTTCAGCGCTGCTGCCATCAAGGTCTATTCGGACGCCGATGGTTCCCTCAAGTCGCTGCCCTATTTCGCCCAGACACCGCTGCTGGTTTACAACAAGACCATGCTCGAGAAGGCCGGGCTGCAGCCGCCCAAGACCTGGAAAGAGATGTTGGCCGTCGCCAAGTACTTCAAGCAGCAGGGCACAGGCATAGCGTTGCCGTTCCGGCAGGGTTCGGCCATCACCAACATCCTGGCGGTTCTTCTCGCCGGCAATAGCGCCGACTTCTTCGATAAGAGCGGCAAGCTGGACCTGACCAACCCGGCAGTCGTCGAGACCGCGACTTTCATGCAGGAACTGAGCAAATTCAGCCTCAATGGCAGCAATGGCTGGCATTGGGACGAGGTCAACAAGGTGCTTCAGTTCGGCCAGGCGCCGCTTGGCATTACCGCTTCCGGCCTGTTCAAGGCGCTTGAGGATCCCGATCAGTCCAACGTTGCCGGCCAACTCGGCTATGCACCGATCCCCTATTCCAAGCAGGCAGCCGGCCTGCTGCAAACATGGGCCTGGGCGATCCCTGCGGACAGCAAGAACAAGGACGAGGCATTCAAGCTCGCGGCCTGGCTGGACAGCAAGCAGGCACTGACCGATATGAGCAAGGCGGATCCGTCGTTCATCAGCTTCCGCAAGTCGTTGGCCTCTGACCCGTCGCTGGCCAAGAATGCGCCGTGGCTCGCAACCGCCAATGTGGCGTTTGCACATGGCGTTACCCTGCCGCTGCAACCTGCCGCCCCGGAGCTCCTCACCGCGCTGGCGGCGGGTCTCTCCACCATCGTCACGAACCCGACTGCCGACGTAGCGGCGATGCTCAAGGGCGTGCAGAGCACCGAAGCCTCGAAGTTCTAGCAGGCGAAGTGCGGTCGCGGATGGTTTCCAAGCCGTCTGCGACCAAGCTCGGCCAACCAAAAAAGCAGACATGACCATGACTGTTACCACCGCGAGCCGAACGGCGATGTGGCGCTCGACGGCCAACTACGCCAAACGCGACCAGCGGCTTGCCTGGCTGCTGCTCGTTCCCGCGGCAGCAATGGTTGTGACGGTCATGATCATCCCGCTCGGCTTTGCCCTATTTGCGAGCCTGTTCCGGTACAGCCTCGGGCAGGAAGACAAGATGGTATTCGTCTTTCTCGGCAACTACGCAAAATTCTTCACCGACCCGGTGGCGCTACATTCTCTGCTCAACACCTTCGTCTTCACCGTCATCTCGCTGGCGCTGGGGCTTTCGATCGGCGTCGGGATCGCGGTGGTGCTGCGCGATCTCAACCGGCCGGTTGCCAACTTCCTGCGGGCCATCTTTGCCATGCCGATCCTGATCTCGCCGATCATCGTCAGC
>JAQGKB010000072.1 GCA_028290345.1 Hyphomicrobiales bacterium
GGAAAACATCACCGCCGCCATTCCCAACCGCATCGCACCCAAGGGCGTGATCCGGCGCGCGCTGGAGAAATCGCTGGCTTCGGAATCGGTGCGAAAACTCCGCATCCGCCTCGCCTCGCTCCGCCAGCCGATCGGCGAACTTTCGGGTGGCAACCAGCAGAAGGCGATCCTCGCCCGCTGGCTGCTGACGGATCCCGAGATCCTCATCCTAGACGAACCGACCCGCGGCATCGATATCGGCGTAAAAGCCGAGTTCTACGACATGATCGGCGAACTCGCGGCGGGCGGCCACGCCATCCTGCTGATCTCGTCGGAACTGCCCGAACTGCTCGCGCTCTGCGACCGTATCCTCGTGATGTCGGAAGGCCGGCTGACCGCGAACCTGCCGCGCGCCCAGGCCACCCAGGAGACCGTGATGCACGCCGCCGTGCCGCGCAGCGCACGCGAGGGAGTGGCCGCATGAACGCGCTGTCGCAAAGCTTCGGCCTGCTCTTCCGCCGCCGCGAAGCCGGCATTTTCGTCATGCTGGTGCTGTTCTGCATCGTCGTCGGCATCATCCAGCCGCGCTTCGCCAGCCTCGAAACCGCCCGCATCGTGGCCCTCGCGATCCCGCTGATCCTGGTCTCGGCCATGGGGCAGATGATGGTGATCGTCGCCCGCCACGTCGATCTCTCCATCGGCTCGATCCTCGGCTTCTCCGCCATCGTCGCCGGCATGATTTTTCGCGATCACGCTGAACTGCCGATCTTTGTCGGCGTGCTTGCCGCCATCGGGCTCGGCGCCGGGCTGGGCCTCCTCAACGGCCTCATCGTCACCATCTTCAAGCTGCCCTCGATCATCGTGACGCTGGGCACGCTCAGCCTCTACCGCGGCCTGTTGTTCCTCGCCTCGGATTCCCGGCAGGTCGACCCGCAATACATCCCGAAACCGCTGATCCAGATGTCGCAGACCTCGCCCATCGGCGGCATTCCGTGGATCGTCATCATCGCCTTCGCCGTGGCGCTGCTGACCTATTTCTTCCTCGATCACACCCGCATCGGCCGGCAGATCTACGCCATCGGCTCCAACCCCACCGCCGCCCCTTTGCGCGGCATCCGTGTCGTGCCGGTGACGTTGCTGGTCTTCACCATTTCCGGCGCTTTGGCCGGCTTGGCGGGCATCATTTACGCCAGCCGTTTTGGCTACGTGAACCCCGGCATCACCGGCGTCGGCTTCGAATTCACCGTCATCGCCGCCGTGGTCATCGGCGGCGTCAGCATCAATGGCGGCGTCGGCACGGTGCTGGGCACCGTGCTCGGCGTGATCCTGCTCGGCGCCGTCAACGTCGCGCTGCCGATTCTCGGCGTCTCGGCCTTCTGGCAGGACGCCATCTATGGCGCCGTGATCCTCGTGGCACTGCTGATCGACCGCTCCGTGCGCCGGCGCGGCCTCAAGAGCCTGGTTGCGGGGAATAGAGCATGAGCACCGAAACCCACGCCACCCCGCAAGTCAGCGCCGTGCGCGACGCGGCCACCCCGCGCCCGCGCTGGCAGGTGATCGTCTTCCGGCCGGAAACGGTCACTTTCCTGCTGCTGATCATCGCCATTATCGTCGCCAGCAATCTCTCGCCGTTCTTCGCCAATTTCAGCTTCATCCTCGAAAGCTCGACCTATTATTCCGAGTATTCGATCGTCGCTTTGGTGCTCACCATGGTGATCATCTCCGGCGAGATCGACCTCTCGCCCGCCTCGACCATGGCGCTCACCGCCTGCACCTTTGCCGCGAGCTATCAGGCCGGCGTGCCGATCCCGGCGGCGATGGTCCTGGCCGTCATTGCCGGCGGCCTGCTCGGCGCCTTCAACGGGCTGATGGTGATCGTCTTCCAGCTGCCCTCGATCATCGTCACCATTGGCACGCTGACGCTCTATCGCGGCCTGGCGCAGGTTTTGGCCGGCGACAAATCCATCGGCAAATTCCCCACCTGGTTTGTGGGCCTGGACTACCGCGAACTGCTCGGCATCCCGGTGCCGGTGCTGATCTTCGTCGGCGCCTCCATCGTTCTCGGCCTCATCGTCGGCATGACCATTTTCGGCCGCCAGATCTACCAGATCGGCACGAGCGAGGTCGCGGCGCGCCACGCGGGCATCCGCGTCCGCGCCATCAAGATGGGCCTCTTCATCCTGATGGGCCTCACCAGCGCCGTCGCCGGGCTGATGGCCGCATCCCGCCTCGGCTCGGTGCGCTACGATCTGGCCACCGGCGGCGAATTGCAGATGGTGCTGATGGTGATGCTCGGCGGCACCTACATTTTCGGCGGGCGCGGCACGATCCTCGGAACGTTCCTCGCCTCCTGGCTACTCGTTATTATCGCTACCGGCATGACCGTGGCGAACATCGTCATTACGTCCCAACTCACGGTGATGGGGCTTTTGCTCATCATCTCGATAATCGCGACCAACGCGATCTACGCCCGCAACCAACGTTAGCGGGAACTCGCCGAGTCCATCGGCCACACTCAGGAGGAACAACGTGCTCAAGAAATCTCTGATGCTCGGTCTGGCGCTCAGCCTCACCCTTTCCACTGCCGCGGCGTTCGCCGCCGACAAGGTGTCGATCGTCTACATCCCAAAGAACACCGGCAATCCGTACTTCGACAGCCTGGTCAAGGGTTTCCAGGATGCCTGCGCCAAGCTTGCTTGCGATTTCACCACCGCTGCTCCGGCGACGGCGGAAGCCACCTCGCAGATCCCGTTCATCACCGCCCAGACCCAGCGCGGCGTCAACGTCATCGCCATCTCGCCCAATAGCCCGGATGCGCTGAACCAGGTGCTCGACCGCGCCCGCCAGAAAGGCACGCTGGTGTTTGCCGTCAACGGTGACCTCGTCGGCAATTTCGATCACCGCGACGCGGCAATCCTCCCCGTCGATTTCACCAAGACCGGCCCCGGCCAGGTGGAACTGCTCGGCTCGATGATCAACTATGAAGGCGACATCGCCATCCTCTCGGCCACCACCGACGCGCCCGACCAGAACACCTGGATCGCGGCCATGAACGACGCGCTGAAGACCAACCCGAAATACGCCAAGATGAAGCTGGTCGCGACCGTCTACGGCGATGACGATCCGCAGAAGTCGACGACGGAAGCCGAAGCGCTGCTGTCGAAATACCCCAACCTCAAGGGCATCATCTCCCCGACCACCGTCGGCGTCGCCGCCGCCGCCCAGGTGCTGCAATCGGCCGGCAAGGCCGCAACCATCAAGCTCACCGGTTTGGGCACCCCCAACCAGATGCGCCCGTTTGTGAAAGACGGCACGGTTTCCGCCTTCCAACTCTGGAGCCCCTATAACGAAGGGCTGCTCGCCGCCTACTACGCCGTCGCCGTGAAGAACGGCACCATCAAGAACGAACCCGGCGCAACACTGGACGTCCCCGGCCTCGGCAAGGTCACCGTCGGCCCCGACCACATCATCAACACCCAGGCCGAACTGACCACGTTCGACAAGAACAATATCGACAAGTTCAACTTCTGAGTTTTTTGGGAATTTGGCTTCGCGGGCGCCGGTTGATCCGGCGCCCGATTTTGTTTGGGGCCGTGCCACGCCCTCGTGGTTCGCGCCTCCTATCTCACCAAGAAGGCTACTGGGGTTGGGCGGTTCACCCCTCGTATTCGTCATCCTCGGGCTCGACCCGAGGACCCAGAATTGTGGGTCGCACCAGCCGCCAGAGGTTATCGCGTTGCACCTGGGTCCTCGGGTCGAGCCCGAGGATGATGAATGAGGGGTGGAGGGCGGGGTTACGGCAGCGACGATGAGGAGGCCGGATTGCCCGAATGAACCGGGCAATGACGGTTCCTGTTACCAACCCGGTGCAACGTGCAACACTTGCAATTGAAACCGTCATCACCCGGTTCATCCGGGTGATCCAGCTTTCTTGATGGTGGCTAGATCGACAAGGCATTCGCGTTTGCCGACCCCTCGAACCACGTGCCCCGGCCCCTAAATCATCCCCGCAATCCGCCCCGCATCCACGCCGCTCGACAGCGTCCCCGCCGTAACTCCCCAGTCCCCGCCCAGCCGGCTTGCCACGAACGCCTCGCCCACAGTCGCCTCGCCGTGCCGCAGCAGCAACCCCGCCTGCAGCAGCAGCGCCAGCATCTCGACGAACCGCCGCGCCTCCGCCTCGGCCACGCCTGCGGCATAGCGATCCATCGCGGCCACCAGCGTCATGTCGTAGGCCCGGCTCACTCCCTGCGCCTTCCGGAGTTCGGCATAAAGCGCCTCCAGCGCTTGCGGCGCCTTCTCGATCGTGCGCAGCACATCGAGGCAGATCACATTGCCCGAGCCCTCCCAGATGGCGTTGAGCGGCGCCTCGCGATAGAGCCACGGCATCGGGCTCTCCTCGACAAAACCGCCGCCGCCCAAAACTTCCATCGCCTCGACCACCACCGGCGCGCAGCGCTTGTTGGACCAGTATTTCGCCAGCGCCACGCTCAACCGCGCAAACGCCCGCTCGCCCGGATCGGTCGCCGAGGCATCGAACGCCGCCGCCACCCGCATGCCGATAGCGAGCGAGCCCATCCAGTCCAGCGCCAGATCGGCCAAAACCCCCTGCATCAGCGGCTGGCCGATGAGCTTCTTGCCGAACGCCGAACGTCCGCGCGCCCACCACGCCGCCTCCGATAGCGCCCGCCGCATCAGCCCGGCCGGCGCCAGCGCCGCATCCAGCCGCGTGTGGTGCACCATCTCCACGATGGTCGCGACGCCGCGCCCCGGTTCGCCCAGCCGCTCGGCCCAGGCGCCGTGATATTCGATTTCAGCCGATGCATTGGCGCGGTTGCCGAGCTTGTCTTTCAGCCGCACCAGCTGAATGCCATTGCGCTCGCCATCCGGCGTCCAGCGCGGGACGAGGAAACACGTCAGCCCTTCAGGCGTCTGCGCCAGCGTCAGGAACGCATCGCACATCGGCGCCGAGCAGAACCATTTGTGCCCGAACAGCCGAAACCCGTCGCCATCCGGCTCGGCCCGCGTGGTATTGGCCCGCAAATCCGAACCGCCCTGCTTTTCCGTCATCGCCATGCCGATGGTGACGCCGGCCTTATCGCTGGCCGGACGCGACGCCGGATCGTAGCGCGCCGCTAGCATCTTGCCCTCCCAGCGCGCCGCGATCTCGGGCGAAGTGCGCAGCGCCGGGATGGCGGCATAGGTCATGGTCATCGGGCAACAGACGCCGGGCTCCACCTGCGTCAGCATATAGACCATCGCCGCATGCGCGACATGGCCGCCCGGCTCGCCGCTGGTCCACGGCAGGGCGCTGTACCCGCCCTCGATCCCGCGCGCCATCATGGCGTGATAGGCCGGATGAAAGTTCACCTCATCGATGCGCCGCCCCGCCCGATCGAAAGTCGCGAGCTCCGGCAGGAAGCGATTGGCCAGCCGGCCGTCCTCGAGCGCCTCGGCGCTGCCGATTTTGTCGGCGAACGCCGCGAGGCGAGCTTGCTGCGGTGCCGCCGCATGGGCGATTTCGGCACGGAGCGGCGCATCGCCGGCCCACAGCGGCAACTCGGCACGCGGCTCCGGCTGGTTGAACACGTTATGGGTTTCGAGCTCGGTGCGCGGCCTGTACGGGACCATGTTGTCCTCCACCCCGCCATTACGCTGCCTGCTTGGGTTTTGTGTCAAGAACGTGCCCTTGGGGCGAAGGCGGAAGCAAGGGTGACGTTCGGCCGCTTGCGCTGGCACTCGACTATCCCACCTTCCGCCTCACCCCTCCGCTCGTCACCCTCGCGCTTGACCCGAGGGCCCAGACTGCGTGCGGTAGTGTTTGCCACAAGTCTGGGTTCTCGCGTCGAGCGCGAGAATGACGAATGAGGGGCGTGTGCCGTAGACGGACCTGGATCGGGCGTCCCGCGCGTTCGCAGCATGAGCGGCATTCCCCCACCCCCGACCCCTCGCCGCAAGGGGGACTGAGTCGCGACCGGCTAGAGGCTCTCGCCGGTCTTGGCGTCCAGCGTCAGCGCCGGATTGTTGCCGTTCGACCAATCGAACATGCCGTCGAGCGCGCCGGCCATGTCGTCGAACGAGCCCTGCCCGATGCGTTTGCCGGCGAGCCAGTTGTCCTCGATGAACTTGCTCACCGACGACTGGTCGGTCAGCGTGTGATCGACAAAATTAGCCTTGGCGTAGGGCGAAACTGCCAGCAGCGGCTGGCGCGTGCCGTAGCCGCAACGGCCTTGCGCGGGCTTGCCGTCAAGCCCGGCGAGCGGGGTGCCGGTGCCGCAGGCAGCGCCATTGAGCACGTCATAGCCCTTCACCGCCGACGGATTGACCACGGCGTGGGCGTGATCGTACCAGCCGTCCGAATCGTCCCAGAGAATGATCACGGCGGTGTTCTTCCACTCCGGCGATTGTTCCAGCGTGTTGATGGTCGAGGCCACGAACGCCTGCTCGCTGAGCGGATCGGAATAGCCGGCATGGCCATCCTGGTAGGCCGCCGCCTTGAGGAAGCTGACGGCCGGGAAATTGCCGGCCTTCAGCGCATCGAAGAAATCGGTGGTGTCGTACTGGTGGTTGGCGCCGTCGGTGCTGGTGCCGATCGCGGCGACCGAACTGGGGCGCGAGTGCTGCGGATTGGCGGTCGAGGCGTAGTACTGGAACGGCTGGTGGTGCGGGATGTAGTCGGCGCTCTTGGACTTGGTGACCTCCGAGGTGGTCGAACGGGTGCAACCGGTCGAGCCGTCAACATTAGTCTTGCTCAGGTCGAACCCGCCCTCGAAGAATCCCCAGCTGACGTTGGCGGCGTTGAGCAAATCGCCGATGTTCTTGCCGCCCATCAGGGCCGTATCGCCCTTCGAGCAGACATCGCCGGTGGGGTCAAAGTCGCTGATCGCAGTCCAGCCGCCATTGCCGTCCGGAACGATCCGGCCCTTCGAGTAAGTGCCGTCGGCTTCCAGCTTGAAACCGGCGGGCAGCACCACGCCATTGGTCTGGCCCGAAATCAGGTTGATGGCGCCCGGGGTCGAGGGGCCGAAGTTGGTGGAAAAGGAATTGTCGCTCATCGCGAAATGCTGGGCGTAGTTCCAGAGCGCGGTGACGGTGTTGCCGTCGTAGTAGCCCATCACCTGGCCCTTGGTGCCAAAGCTGCCGGCGCCACCCTTGGAGCCCTTGCCGGTATTGGCCGGGAACAGGTCCATGGCAAAATTGTTGTAGGCGGCCTGCTCGGCGGTATAGCCGTGCCCCTGGTCGGCCGTCGCCGCCTGGGTAGGATCGAGCCGGAACGGCAGCACGGCGTCGGCGCCATCCTTGGTGTTGTTGGCGTTGGGATTGCTGGTCAAAAGGTTCGCGCTGGCCAGCGTATCGATCTTGGCCGGCGTAGTTGGCAGCGCCTTGAATGCCGGTTCACCCGCCGGGTTGGTGGCATTCGGGTAGGTGGCAAAATAATGATCGAAGGAGACGTTCTCCTGGAAGATCACCACCAGATGCTTGATCGGCGTCTTGGTGGCCGGTGCTTCCGCTGCCTGGCCAGTTCCGGCAAGACTCAGTCCCAAGATGCCTGCGGCCGCCAGAACGACCATGCGCGAGGTGCGAACCATTTTACTTCCTTCCACGATTACGGCCCGAAGGGCAAAGGCGCGCGACCACGGGCGATACCAAAACGGGTAAAGCCGCTCCGTGACAGGTCTGTGAACCTGCGCTGCGACGTTTTCGCGGCCACATTCGAGCGGCCCGCGTGGTTGCCTTTGCACACGCCCGCCCTCGGCAAGGTCATGTTCCTGACATTTTTTGGTGCAGCGGCGGCGAGTTTATCCGATTTTTAAGCTGCTGACCGGAATATCGCTCCCTATCAGCGTAGGAGCCGGGCCTCGATCCTTCACGGGCCGATCCGGCGGACTTTGCAGGCGAATTTTATGATCAGGGTTGAATACGACTGCGTGCAACCCGCATGCGCATCGGATGGCAGGGCTGCTGCCCGGTTCGCGCTCCCTGATCATGGTCTCCTCCGGGCAACGCTGGAATTCAACGCGGACCATCGGTCCGTTATTTGTGGCACGCCGTCCCCAGGAGCGGGACGAACCAGGTGACAGAATGTTTCAACTGAAGATATCGGCACGCATCTACTTACTGGTCGCGCTGGCCGTCGTGGCGCTTTGCGCGGCGACGTTCCTCAGCATCAACAGCGCGCGCGTTCTGCGTGCGGATACCCGCGACATGGAGTTGCACTCCATCGTCGACACGGCCCTCAACATAACCAAGGGCCAGTACGCCCGCTTCCAGGCCGGCAAGATCACTGAAGCAGAGGCGCAAAACCTCGCCAAGACGGCGATTTCGCTGATTCGCTATCGCGGCGCCGAATACCTGTTCATCATCGGTACCGACGGCGTCACGATCATGAACCCGATCACGCCGGAAACGGTCGGGACCAACCGCTCGCAGGTGCGCGACAAGAACGGCAAGCTGTTCCAGCAGGAAATGATCGACATGGTCAAGACCCAGGGATCGGGCTTTGAGGACTATGCTTATCTCCGCCCCGGGGCCCAGGAAGCGTCCGACAAGCGCAGCTATGTCGCCGGCTTCGCCCCGTGGGGCTGGATGATCGGCACCGGCGTCTATGTCGACGACCTGCGTGCTGAGACTTGGAGCGATGTCATGCGCCAGGGCGGCATTGCCGCGGTGATCATCGGGATCATGGCGCTGGTGGGTTTCCTGATTTCGCGCACCATCACCAAGCCGATCAACCGCCTCACCGGCACCATGCGGCGCATCGCCGGCGGCGAGTTTGGCGAGGACGTCGCCGGCACCGACCGCAAGGACGAGATCGGCGAGATGTCGCGCGCCGTCGCCGTGTTCCGCGAGAACGGCATGCAGGTGGCGCAGATGACCCAGGCCGAGGCGGCCCGCATCGTGCGCGCCCAGCAGGAACGCAGCACCATGATGGCCGAGCTGCAGCAGGCCTTCG
>JAQGKB010000105.1 GCA_028290345.1 Hyphomicrobiales bacterium
AAGGCGAAGGAATATCTCGCCAAGACGCAGTGGGCGAATGGCGGGCTGGAACTCGAATACGTTTCCCAGCAGGGCAATGACGAAACCCGACGGGTCGGGCTGGTCCTGCTCAGCAGCCTGCAGGCTATCGGCGTCAAGGTAAAACTGACGCCGATGCTGTGGGCGAACATGGTCGCCAATGCGCAAAGCCCGGATACGGCCGCGAACATGACGGGCCTCTTCATGTCGACCTATACTTCCGACCCGGACTCCGCCGCCTCGCAATATGACAAGAGCGCCTGGGGCCAGTGGTTCGGCGTCAGCCACTATAACGATCCGGCGGTGTTCGATCTGATCCAGAAGGGCAAGACCACTGCGAACTGGTCGGATCGCGCGCCGATCTACACCGAGATCCAGAAGAAGCTCACAGAGGACCAGCCGGAAGTCTTCGGCTACATGCCCAACGTCCGCATCGCCCACCGCGACTACGTTAAGGGTTATGCGTTCTCGCCCACCGACACGACGGGCTTTGCCGATTTCGGAGCGCTCTGGATCGACCAGTGATCGTAAGCACAGCTGAGCCCGGAGAGCTTCGGTGACATTGTACCTCGCACGCCGGGTTGTGGTGCTCTGCACCATGCTGTTCGGGCTGCTGTGCATTACCTTCTTTATCGCCAATGTGGCGCCCGGAGATCCGGCTGCACTCGCAGCCGGACCCAACGCCACGGCCTCGATGGTTGCCACGATCCGCACCGAATATGGGCTGGACAAGCCGCTGCCGCAGCAGTTCGTGCTCTACGTGGCCAGTATCTTCCACGGCGATCTGGGCCGTTCCATCTCGACCTCGCAACTGGTAACGGATCAGATTGCGCTGGCCCTGCCCAACACCATCGAACTGGTGCTGTTCGCCACCGGGTTCGCAGTGATTGCCGGTGTGTTCCTGGGTGTCGTCTCCGCAGTCTGGCGCGACAGCATCATCGATCACGCCATCCGCATCTTTTCCGTCTCAGGCATCGCCCTGCCGATGTTCTGGTTGGGCCTGCTGCTGCAATTGTTCTTTGCGGTGCAACTTGGCTGGCTGCCGGTCAGCGGCCGCCTCGGGCTGGTAACGGTTGCCCCGGAACCGATCACGCACCTGTTGATCGTGGATTCCATTCTGCGCGGGCAGTGGAGCACTGCGGGGGAGGCGTTCACCTATATATTGATGCCGGCGCTGGTCCTCTCGTTCCCGACGCTCGCCTCGATCTGCCGCGTGGCGCGCGCCGAGATGATTGAAACTCTATCGTCCGACTACGTGCTTGGGGCGCGGGCGCAGGGGCTCGGCATCTTCAGCATCCAGATCCGGCACGCGCTGCGCAACGCCATGCTGCCGGTGCTCGCAGTGATCGGCCTGCATTATGGCTGGACGTTGGGCGGCACGGCCCTTGTCGAGACCGTCTTCGATTGGCCGGGACTTGGCCTGCTGGCGGTCAATTCCGCCCTGCTTGCCGATTTCAAGCCGGTGCTTGCCGTCACTCTGATCATTGGCTTTAACGTCATGCTGGCCAATTTTCTTATCGACATGGCCTATGCCTGGCTCGATCCGCGACTGAGACGAGGGTGATGCGATGAGCCTTCCCGAAGTCACCTCGCCAGACATGGCTGCGCTCACCCCAGGTGCCGGATCATCCAGCGGCCGGCGCGAGCTCAGGCGCGCCGTCTGGCTGCTGTCGCGCAGCTTTTCCTCGATGCTCGGCCTCGCCATCGTCGTGCTGTTCCTGGTGCTGGCGGTCTTCGGCAAATGGCTCGTGCCCTTTCCCGATGCCGCCACGGGCAGCGTCGATATGGCTCACACCCTGCAGCCCCCGAATTGGGCGCATTGGTTCGGCACCGACGACATGGGAAACGATGTGTTCTCCCGCGTCATCATCGGCACGCAGATTTCGCTGCAGGTCGGGCTGATCATCACCCTCGGTGCGGCAATCATTGGCGTGCCGCTGGGCATGCTTTCCGGCTATCTGGGCGGCTGGGTCCGCGTCACCATCATGGCGATCACCGACCTGTTCCTCTCCGTCCCGAGCCTAGTGCTGGCTATCGCCATCGTGGCGGTACTTGGGCCGGGCGTTGCCAATGTCATGGTGGCGCTCGCGGCGGTATGGTGGCCCGGCTACGTTCGCTTGATCGACAGCAAGACCCTGGCTTTGCGCGAGGAGCCGTTTGTCGAGGCAGCACGAGCCCTCGGCGCCAGCACGCCGCGCATCATCTTCCGCTACCTGCTGCCCAATTGCGCCTCGCCACTGATCATCAAGGCCAGCATGGACATGGGCGCTGCGATCCTTGCCGCCGCCGGGCTCGGGTTCATCGGGCTCGGCGCCAAGGCGCCCTCGCCGGAATGGGGCGCCATGCTCAGCGTGGCGCGCGGCTATTTGCCGGAATGGTGGTGGTTCGCCGTATTCCCTGGCCTCGCGATCTATCTGAGCGTTCTGGGCTTCAATCTGCTGGGTGACGGACTTCGCGATATCTTCGATCCGAGGACCACCTCGCAATGACGGGGCCCATGCATCAATCCTCCGATCTGCTTGCGGTCGATGGGCTCTCCGTGGACTTCAGGACCTTCGACGGGACCCTCAATGTGCTCGACGGAATCAACCTGTCGATCGGCGCGGGGGAGACCGTCGGCATCGTCGGCGAAAGCGGTTGTGGCAAATCCGTGCTGGCCAAAAGCATCCTTGGGTTGCTTCCTCCCCGCACGGCGCACTACCGGGCCGGGGCCATCAACTGGCAGGGAGAGAACCTGCTCAAGGTCAAGCGCGGCCGGCTACGGCAGGTGCGCGGGGCCGAGATCGGAATGGTCTTCCAGGACCCGATGACCTTTCTCGATCCGCTCTATACCGCCGGCAGCTACCTCCTGGAGGCGATCAACCATCGCGACCAGATTGATGGCCGCACTTCGGTGCGCCACGATCGGCGCAAGGAGGCGATCGACCTGCTTGGGCGGCTGCAGCTGGCCGATCCGGAACGTACCTTCGATAGCTACCCCGGCCAGCTTTCGGGTGGCATGCGCCAACGCGTGCTGATCGCCGCGGCGATTGCCGGCAATCCGAAACTGCTGATTGCCGATGAGCCGACCACCGCCCTCGACGTCACCGTCCAGGCGCAAATCCTGCACATCTTCGCCAATCTGGTGAAATCCGCCGGCATGAGCGTGATGCTGATCTCGCACGATCTCGGGGTCATCGCCAGCGTCTGCCAGCGCATCCTGGTCATGTATGCCGGAACCATCGTCGAGAGCGGCAGCAAGCGTGATGTGCTGAGCGCGCCGGCCCACCCCTATACCAAGGGGCTGATCGAGGCAGTGCCGAGGCTGGGGTATCCGCAGAAGCCGATCAAAGGCATGTCGGGCCAGATTCCCAACCTCCTCGACCTGCCGAAAGGCTGCCGTTTCGCCGCCCGCTGTCCTCACGCGGCCGCCCAGTGCCACAACGAGCAGCCGCGCTTGCGGCCGATCGGAGATGGCCGGCAGGTCGCGTGCTTTTTTCCGGAGCATGCCGATGGCTGAGTTCGCGGCGGAAGCAGTCGGGCTGCGCAAGACCTTTACCGTTTCGGATGGCCTCTTCGCCAAGCGCCTGGTGACGGCCGTGGACGGCGTCGATTTTCGCCTGGAAAACGGCGAGAGCGTCGGGCTGGTTGGCGAATCCGGATCGGGCAAATCTACGGTTGGCCGCCTCCTGCTGGGGCTGATCGAGCCGAGCGACGGCGATATCCGCATCCTCGGCCGCGACATCGCCCACCTGAGGCGGGGCGAGTTGCGCACGCTCCGGCGCGACATCCAGATCGTCTTCCAGAATCCGCATACGGCGCTGCATCCGCGCATGACCGTCTCGCGCGCGCTTGCAGAGCCGTTGTTGATCCAGGGAGGCTTTGGCCGCACCGAAATCCGCCGCCGCATCGCCGAGATGGTCGACGTGATCGGGCTGCCCCACACCTTTCTCGGCCGCTATCCGCACGAGTTGTCGGGTGGCCAGAAGCAGCGCATCTGCGTCGCCCGCGCCCTGATGCTGAACCCAAAAATCTTGGTCCTCGACGAGCCGACATCGGCGCTGGACGTTTCCGTGCAGGCGCAGATCCTTGAATTCCTGCAGAAATTGCGCGCCGATTTCGGCCTGACCTATCTCTTCATCTCGCACAATCTGGCGGTCGTGCAGGCGATGTGCTCGCGCATCCTGGTGATGTATCGGGGCAAGGTCGTCGAGGAAGGATCGTCTCAACAAATCCTCACTGCGCCTGCTCACACCTATACCCGCCGGTTGCTCTCCGCGACTCTGCTGCCCACGCCTGACGCGACGCTGCCGATCCTGGATCAGGAGCTACTTGCATGATCGGCCCGCGCGCTCCCGCATCCGCCGGCGGCTGACGAGATAGGTCAGGTTCTTCGTGACAACATTTCCCGAGCGCGCTGCAAACCGCGCGCCGGCGCAGCTTTCAAATAGTGCCGCTACCTACCGGCATCTCTTCCAAGAAATTGAGCGACCAAAAAAATGATAGAGACATCGAGAAACGGCCAGCGGGGCAGGGAGGATAGCGTTGCTGTCGTGGGCGCCGGGATAATTGGGCTTTCGATCGCCTGGCATCTCAACAAGCGCGGCATCCCCGTTGTGATCTACGATCCGAACGAACCGGGCAGTGGCTGTTCATCCGGCAATGCGGGCGCCATCAGTCCCGGCTCCGTGGTGCCGCTCGCAATGACCGGGTTGCTGGCGTCAGTACCGGGCATGCTGCTGAATCCGGCGGGGGCACTGCATATTCCGATGCGGTACTGGCTCACTGCTTTTCCGTGGCTCGCACGGTTCGTGTCGCATGCCCGGCCGTCGCAGGTTCGCGTCATCTCCAAAGCTTTGGCGGACCTTTATGCGCCCGCTATCGACCATCATCACCAATTGCTGACGGAGATCGGCGCGATCGACCTGATGCGGAAGAGCGGTCAACTTTATCTCTACCGAGACGAACGCCAATTGCAGGATAGTGAGCGGGACTGGAAGTTGAGGGCGTCGCATGGCGTAGCCTTCGATATCCTGAAGCGCGGCGAGATCGAGGAACTCGAGCCGCAAGTCGGGCAAGCGTATCAAATCGGCGTTTTCCTGCCGAACGCAGCAATGAGCGTCAACCCACAGCGGCAAGCATTGGCGATCGCCCAAGCGCTGGTGAGCTCCGGCGCGGAGCTTGTTCGCGAACGCGTGCTCGGTTTCGAGCATTCAGGTCAGACCATAACGGGGGTTCGCACGGACCAAGGTTCTCACCCTCATCGTGCCACCGTCGTCGCTGCCGGAGCCTGGTCGGCTTCGCTTCTGCGAACGCTGGGCTACCGAGTGCCCCTTGAGGCACAGCGGGGGTATCACGTGGATTTCAAGGACGCTGGAATATCCCTAAGCCGCCCGATTATACCGGCGGATCGAAAAGTCTTTATCACGCCGATGGAAACGGGGCTTCGGGTGGCCGGCACTGTCGAGATCGCCGGCCTGAACGCGGCGCCGTCTGAGGCGCGCGCAAAGCTGCTCTATGAAGACCTGCGAGCCGCGCTCCCATCAGTCCGCACCGAGCAGCCAGATCCGTTCTGGATGGGGCACCGGCCGTGCCTCCCGGACTCGCTGCCCGTGATAGGTCCGACCGAGAAGTGGGCCGGACTGTTCTCCGCCTTTGGCCACGGTCACCTGGGGCTGACTGCCTCCGCCGCCACCGGCGACCTCGTCGGACGAATGATCAGCGGGGAGCCCGTGCCGATAAATGTCGCGCCGTTCCGGATCGAGCGCTTTTAAAACATGGGTTGGTATGACCTACCCATTTAGTCGGACCGTTTTCGACTGGAATTTTCTAGCCATAGATAGTCGCAAATTTGGAGGAGCAGGTCACCTGTAGACGGCCCGCGGCTTCTGTTCCGGCATTTTTCAAACACTTTGGAAAGAAAGTTTTCGTTTCATGTGAGCAAACAGGAATGTAGGTCTTCTTTGCTTGCCTCCAATCTATCGTGGAGAAATCGCAGAGAGAGGATGCTAGGCGTGACCCTAAAACTGAGACCGTCCTTCCGAGGACCGGAGGCGGAAAGAATCGACGTTCCGAAGCCGCCGGAACGCGTGTCGATCGCCTCCCCAAAGGGGCGGCGGGCAGATATCGAGCTGCTCAGCAAGGCACGGCGTGACTATATGGACACGGCTCATTCCAACACGGTCCGCTTTCCTCCGCCGCAATGGGCCGCAAGAGCGTGATCCAAGCTAATTCTCCGTCGAATGCGGATACCGGCAAAGGGCAAGTTTCTGACACCCCATCTTTGGACCGCGGCCAAATCCGACCCGAACCTGCCCTTGCGCAGAAGCTCTTGGAAGTTCGGGATCTCAAGACGAAGTTCTACACGGTCGACGGTGTCGTAAATGCTCTGAATGGCATCTCATATTCAGTCGACAAGGGCGAATGCCTGGCCATCGTTGGGGAAAGCGGTAGCGGCAAGACGGTTGGGGTGCTTTCGATCCTGCGGTTGATCCAGTCACCGCCCGGCAGGATCGTTGGCGGCAGCATCTTTTTCAAAGGCATCGATCTGCTTACGCTCGACGATCGCGCCCTGCGGGAAATACGGGGCGGTGCCATTGCCGTCATCTTCCAGGATCCAATGACGTCGCTCAATCCAGTTATGCGGATCAGCGCGCAGATCACCGAAAACATCATGGCACACGAGCGCCTTACCCACGTGCAGGCCCGGGCGAAGGCGGTCGACTTGCTGGCCATGGTGGGAATTCCGACGCCGGCAAAGCGGCTGAATGACTATCCTCATCAGTTCTCTGGCGGCATGCGCCAGCGCGTCATGATAGCAATGGCGCTGTCGTGCTCGCCTCAACTGATCATCGCGGACGAGCCAACAACAGCGCTCGACGTGACTGTCCAAGCACAAATCGTCGAGCTGGTGAAGAAACTCCAGGCGGAACTCGGCACAGCCGTGATCTGGATTTCCCACGACCTCGGTGTGGTCGCGCGTCTCGCCGACAGGGTCGCCGTCATGTATGCCGGGCACATCGTCGAAACGGCACCGGTGGACGAGTTATATGCGCGGCCTGCCCACCCCTATACGATAGGTCTGCTCAATTCGCTGCCGCGCCTCGATGCGCGCACCAAGACGAAGCTGCAGGCCATCGGAGGCCTGCCGCCAAACCTGCTCGGGGACCTGCGGGGCTGCCCTTTTGCACCGCGCTGTCGCTTTGCGACCAATCGCTGTCGCGAAGAAAACCCGACTCTCGCCGAGGTCGCTCCCGGTCACGCGGTTGCTTGCTGGCATGACGAATTGACGAGGGCCCAAGCATGAAGAACGAGGTTCTGGTCCGCGTCAAAGACCTGAAAATGCATTTCCCCATTCGTGCGGGCGTGCTGAACCGCGTTGTCGGAGCCGTGAAGGCGGTGGACGGCGTGACTTTCGATATCTTGAAAGGCGAAACCCTGGGCCTGGTCGGGGAGAGCGGCTGCGGCAAGACGACGGCAGGCCGCGCCATCCTGCATCTCTACCGTCCGACAGCAGGAGAGGTTGCCTTCCGGGGCGTCGATCTCGCCAAAGAAAGTCCTGAATATGTGCGCCGCGCGAGGCGGCACATGCAGATGATTTTCCAGGATCCCTACGCTTCACTCAATCCACAGATGCGTGTCGGCGAGATCATCGGGCGGCCTCTGCGCGTGCACGGATTGGTCAAGGACGCTCAGGAGGAAAAGCACCTCGTCACCGAACTGATGCAGAAGGTGGGCCTCAACACATCCTACCGCGACCGGTACCCGCATGAGTTCTCCGGCGGGCAGCGCCAACGAATTGGGATCGCACGCGCGCTCGCCACGTCACCTGATTTCATCGTTTGCGACGAAGCAATCTCCGCGCTCGATGTTTCGATCCAGGCTCAGATCATCAACCTGCTCGAACAACTGCGCGACGATCTCGGATTGACCTACCTGTTCATTGCCCACGATCTCGGCATGGTGCGGTACATCTCCACGCGGGTCGGGGTGATGTATCTGGGGAAAATGATGGAGCTGACGTCAAGCGACGAGCTCTACGACGACCCGCTCCACCCCTACACCAAAGCTCTCTTGTCGGCCATTCCGATCCCCGATCCGCCTTTGGAACGGCAGCGCCAGCGGATGCTGTTGGAAGGCGACTTGCCGAGCCCGAGCAATCCGCCGGCCGGCTGTCGTTTCAGTTCCCGCTGCCCGCTTGCCACAGAGCACTGTCGAGCTGTCGAACCGAAGTTTCGCGAAGTAACCACGAGGCACTGGGTCGCATGTCATCTCGTCTGACAACAAAACTGTGGCCACCCGCTCCATGCGATGATGGCGTGAGCCGATGATGCGCTTCATCATTCGCCGCCTGCTCCAATCTCTCATCGTCGTCTTCGGCGTTAGCATCATAGCCTTCGGGATGCTGTTCATGACGGGAGACCCCACCGAGATACTTCTCGGGAACGGGGCCGACCATATGACCGTGGCGCAAATCCAGGACTTCCGTGTGAAGATGGGGTTCGATCGTCCCTGGTACGTCCAGTATGCAAGCTTTGTCGGCAAGGCGGTGCAGGGCGACTTCGGCTATTCCTTCGTCCGCCATGAACCGGCCTACGAGGTGATCATGGACAAGATGCCGGCGACAATCCAGCTGGCCTCCGTCGCATTCGTCTTGTCACTGCTGGTTTCAATCCCGCTCGGGGTGCTCTCCGCGATGAGGCCGCATAAGCCAATCGATCGTATCGCCACGGTGCTGGCATTGATCGGTCAGTCGATCCCAAGTTTCTGGCTTGGTATCCTGCTGATCCTCCTCTTCGGTGTCCAACTCAAATGGCTGCCGATCTCGGGCAGCGGCAGTTGGCAGCACATCATCATGCCGGCGATTACGCTGGCCGCATTTCCCATCGCGCGCAACATGCGGCTGACGCGTTCCTCGATGCTCGATTTCATGCAGCGCGATTTCGTGCGTACGGCGCGAGCAAAGGGCATCTCGGAAACTCGCGTCGTCTATGCGCATGTTCTGCGTAACTCGCTGCTACCGCTTGTTACGTCGATAGGCCTCGAGGCTGGCTTCCTGCTCGGCGGCTCGGTCATCACGGAGACGATCTTCGGCTGGCCAGGCGTTGGCCGCGAGATCGTTTCAGCGATCGGATCGAAGGATTTTAACGTGGTCCAAGCCGGGGTGATCATGCTCGCGCTGATTTTCGCTGGCGTGAACCTGATCATCGACCTCGCATATTCCTGGATCGATCCGCGCATAAGGTATGACACATGACATCGCTCGATCAGTCGCCAGAAAACGGGGTCGCCCCAACATCAGAAGGACCGGCCGCTCCCCCGCAGCAGGTCGTCGAGCACTCGAAAAAAAGTCAACTCCTGTCGCGGCTGTTTCGCAGCAAGGCCGCAACGATAAGCCTAATCATTCTTCTGCTCGTCTTGGTGGCCGCAGTCGCAGCGCCATGGCTTGCCCCAAACGATCCTTCCGCCATCAAGCTGATCCAAAGGCTCAAGCCACCGCTCTATGTGAACGGCGCCGGCACCCACTGGCTAGGCACGGACTCGCTCGGTCGCGACGTCCTCAGTCGGATCATCTATGGCGCTCGCGTGTCGCTTACGGTCGGAGTGTCGGCAGTGGCCATCTCCGGCACGATCGGGCTGCTGGTAGGGCTGCTCTCCGGATACTTTGGCGGGCTGGTTGACGACGTATTCATGCGCATTTGCGATATACAATTGTCCTTTCCGACCATCATGCTCGCGCTCACGATCATGGCCGTGCTGGGCAGTGGACTCGACAAGCTCATCCTGGTGCTCGGGCTGACGGGCTGGGTTCAGTACGGGCGGATTGTCCGCAGCCAGGTGATATCCATCAAGAATGACGAATTTGTCCTTGCGGCGCGCGCAACGGGCGAACGGCAATGGCAGATGCTGTTCCAGCAAATCCTCCCCAACATCTGGAGCCCGGTCATCGTGATCGGCAGCTTTACAATCGCCACCAACATCGTGGCCGAAGCGTCGCTCAGCTTTCTGGGCGTCGGTGTGCCACCGAACGTTCCGAGCTGGGGGACTATGCTGGCCGATGGCCGCCAGTATATCGGCGTCGCCGATTGGCTGACGATACCAGCCGGAATAGCGATTTCGCTCACCGTTCTAGCAATCAACATTTTGGGCGATTGGTTGAGAGATTACCTCGATCCGCGATTAAAGAATATTCTCTGAGAATAGAGCTGAAATTATAGAAATAGAGAATTTACGAACAAGAAACACCTGGGAAATCTGGAGAGAATTACCAATGAAACCGATGCATACAACCCGAATTGCAATCCTGGCTCTCGGACTAGCCTTGAGTCCGCTCATAGGTGCTCCGGCTTTTGCCGCGGGCAAGCCGGTGATATTTCTTGATACGGCCGAACCGAATAGCCTCGATCCAATGTTCTCGACGGCGGACGCCAACATCATGCTGTCGATTCACGAGGGTTTGTTCCGCCTCGACAATGACGGCAAGATTGTCCCGGCAATTGCAGAATCGATCAAGTTGATCGACCCGCTGAACTGGGAGATCAAGATTCGGCCGAGCCTCGTCTTCCAGAACGGCGAGCCGATCAATGCCGATGCCGTGGTCTTCACTTTCGCTCGAGCCAAGAAACTGTTCACCGCCGGCCAAGGCGACCTAAACTTTGCAATGGGGGCCCTCAGATACGATCACGTGGAGAAGGTCGACGATTTGACGGTCCGCTTCGTGATGTCGGTACCGGATCCAATTGTCACCTCGCACCTGGTCAATCCGGAATTCTCGGTCTTGCCGCCCAAATATTATTCGGAGAACTCTCCCGAAAAGGTGGCCTTCGCCCCGGTTGGCGCTGGCGGGTATAAATTCGTGTCCTATAAACCCGGTGAAGGTCTCGTTCTGAAAGCCTTCGACAAGTACCGGACGGGCAAGCCACCGGTCGACGACGTCATCGTCAAGGCGGTACCCGAAGTCGCTACGCGTATCAACGAACTCAAGGCAGGTTCGGCCGACCTCATGGTGGGTGTACCCGCGGACCTGAAGTCCGACCTCGAAACTGCGGGCGTCAAGGTGACAGTGGCGCCGAGCTATCGCCGGCTTTTCATAAACATCAAGCAGGGCCGTAACCCCGCTTTGGCTGACGTTCGGGTGCGGCAGGCGATGAACTACGCCGTCAACTGCGGTGAGATTGCCACTGCCTTGTTCAGCGGTATGGCGAAATGCTCCATCGACCTGGTCAACAGCCCTTACAACGATCCCAACCTGAAGCCCTACCCATATGATCCCGCCAAGGCGAAGCAGCTTCTCGACCAGGCCGGGTGGGTTCCCGGCCCGGATGGCATCCGCGCCAA
>JAQGKB010000108.1 GCA_028290345.1 Hyphomicrobiales bacterium
GGATAGAGCGCATAGGACTGGAACACCATGGCGATGCCGCGCTTGGCCGGGGCGAGGCCGTTGACCACCTTGCCGTCGAATTCGAGCGTGCCAGAGGTGATGTCCTCGAGCCCGGCAATCAGGCGCAGCAGGGTGGACTTGCCGCAGCCGGAGGGGCCGACGAACACCATGAACTCACCCGACTTGATCTCGAGGCTCACGCCCTTGATCACTTCGACCATGCCGAACGCCTTGCGTATGTCCTTGAGCTGCAGTTCAGCCATTTATCTATCCTTTGACGCCGCCGGCGGTCAGGCCGGAAATGATTTTACGCTGGAAGATCAGCACCAGCACCACCAGCGGCACGGTGACGATGACCGAGGCCGCCATGATCGTGCCCCATGGGATCTCGAACTGGCTGGCGCCTGAGAGCAACGCGATGGCGACGGGCACGGTGCGGGTGGAGTTCGACGAGGTGAAGGTCAGTGCGAAGAGGAATTCGTTCCACGCGGCGATGAAGGCGAGTAGCCCGGTGGTCACCAGCGCCGGCCACATCAGCGGCATGAAGACACGCGTTATGATCACCCAAGGATTGGCGCCATCGACGATCGCCGCTTCCTCGATTTCGATCGGTAGGTCGCGCATGAAAGTGGTCAGCACCCAGACGGTGAAGGGCAGCGTGAAGATGGTGTAGGAAAAGATCAGCCCCCACACGGTGTTGAACAACCCAAAAGTGCGGATCACTTCGAAGAGCCCGGCCAGCACCGCGATCTGCGGGAACATCGAGACCGAGAGGATGGTGAGCAGCAGCAGCGAGCGGCCGCGGAAGCGCACGCGCGACAGCGCATAGGCGGCGGTCACCGCGAACAGCAGCGCCAGCGCCACGGTCAGCGTCGCGACAATGATCGAATTGGCAAGGTTCTGCGGAAAGCTGCCGCGGGAGAACACTGCCTGATAATTGTCCCAGCTGAACTGCGTCGGCCAGTAGTCGACCTGGAACAGGCTGGTGCCGGATTTGAAGCTGGTGATGATGGCGTAATAGAATGGGAAGACCGATTCCACCACGATGCCGATGACCAGCAGGTAGAAGGCGGTGCGCTTGGCATAGGTCCAGACCATCACCGGTCTCCTCCGGCGAGATTGACCCGTCCGAGCCAGATATAAAGAATAGTGACCAGCGCGATGAGCAGGAACAGCAGCGTCGATTCTGCCGATCCGTAGGCGAACTTGTCGAAATCGATGAGGTTTTCGCGGGCGATCACCGACATGGTCTTGGTCTGCGCACTGTTGGGCGTCAGCACATAGATCAGATCGAAGATGCGCATGGCGTCGAGCAAGCGGAAGATCACCGCCACCATCAGCGCCGGCCGCACCAGCGGCAGTGTGATGCGGAAGAAGGTCTTGATCGGGTGGATGCCGTCGATGGCTGTCGCCTCGTAGATATCCTTGGGGATCATCTGCAGGCCGGCGAGGATCAACAGCGCCATGAACGGCGTAGTCTTCCAGATGTCCACGATCAGCACCGCCGTCATCGCCGTATCGGCATTGGCAGTCCAGGCGATCTTGTGGTCGATCAGGTGCAGCTTGAGCATGATGTCGTTGATGATGCCGAACTGGTCGTTCAGCATCCAGCTCCACATCTTGGCCGAGACGATGGTGGGGATGGCCCAGGGCACCAGGATCGCGGCGCGCACGATGCCCCGCCCGATGAATTCGGCGTTCAGCACCAGCGCCACGACCATGCCAATGATGGTTTCCAGCACGACCGAGATCACCGCGAAGCGCACCGTGTTCCAGACGGCGTTCCACCAGGCCGGATCGGCGAGCACGCCGCTCCACAGAATCCTGCCACTCTTCAGCGTGGTCCAGCGCAGATAATTGCTGAAGCCGACGAACTGGGCCCCGTCGAGATTGCTCAGCGAGGCATTGGTGAAGGAAAAGTAAATCGTCCGCAGCAACGGCCAGCCCGCAACCACGGCCAGCGCAAAGATCATCGGCAGCAGGAACCACATGGCGGCGCGGATGCGCGAGGTGAGCAATTCCGAGCGGATTGTCGCTCGCGGCAGGGCCACTGTCGCGATGACGGGGGCTGTACTCTCTGTTGTCATTGCACCGACTCGCTAGAGAAGAAATCCGAGGCTTGCAGTGGACGGACTGCCGATGCGATCGGCCGTCCGCCAGGAGTATGACCGGGGTGCGGCAGGCTTACCAGCCGGCGCCCTTGAGTTCGGTCAGCTTGGCTTCGAGCGTCTCGAGATTGGCGGCGGCCGAACCATTGCCCGAAAGCGTATCGTGCACGGCGGACCAGAAGTCGCTCGAGACTTCGTTGTACTTGATGCCGGCGCCGCGCGACGGGCGGGCAACGGCGTTGAGGAAGGCATTCTTCATGTTCGGCACGATCGGCTGGGCTTTCACCACATCCGGATCGTCATAGAGCGCTGCGATGGTCGGCAGGGCCGAGCGGGTGACGGCGCGGTCCTTCTGGAACTCGGTCGAGGAGATGAAGAGCGCCAGCTTGATCGCTGCATCGGGGTTCTTGGAATACTTCGAGACCGCAATGTTCCAGCCGCCCAGGGTTGCGGCAGGGGTGCCGCCAGGACCGGAGGGCAGGGCGCTCACGTCGAACAGGCCCTTGACCTTGGAGTCGGCGCCGTTGCCGAGCGAATACGCATAGGGCCAGTTGCGCATGAACACCGCATTGCCGGTCTGCCAGACGCCGCGGGATTCTTCTTCCTGATAGGCGAGCACGCCCGGCGGGGAGATGGTGTTGATCCAGGTCTTGGCCTGTTCAATTGCCGCGACCGCCTTGGGATTGTTGATCGAGATCGAGCCATCGGGCTCGACGATCTGGCCGCCGCCATAGGATTTGACCCATTCCAGCGCGTCGCAGGTCAGGCCTTCATAGGCATTACCCTGGAAGACGTAGCCCCAAATATCCTTGTTGCCGGCGGCGCGTTCGCCGTCCTGGACGATCTTGGCGGTCTTGGCCATCTCGTCCCAGGTCTTGGGAACGGGCTGCTTGTACTTCGCCAGCAGGTCCTTGCGGTAGTAGAGCACGCCGGCGTCGGTGAAGGCCGGCAGGGCCACGAGCTTGCCGTTCACGGTCTGCGAAGCAACGATCGAGGGGAAATGGTCCTTGACCACGTCCTTGGCCGCTGCGGTCAGATCGACGAACTGGTCGGCAAGCTGCGGCGCCCAGATCACGTCGGTCTGGTAGACGTCGATGTCGGAGTTGCCGGCCGCCAGCCAAAGTTTGTACTGGGCGAACTGATCGGTGGTCGAGGACGGCATCGGCACGATGGTGACGGTGTCGCCGGTCGAGGCCGTGAACTTCTTGAATTCCTCGGCGTAGAAAGCCAGGTCGTCGCCGGTTGAACCGGAAACAAAATGCAATTCGACGGCCAGGGTCGGCAGCGCCGTGGTGGTCATCAGGGCAGCGCCGCTCAGCAGCCCGGCCATCAATAAATTAAACTTCATGAATTTACCTCCCGAGTAGTCTGTTGCTAACGGGAGGCGAGCGCGACGGCACGGTGCATAGCCCATGCGTCCTACCCCATATCCTCCCCACGAAAACGTTCCGGGGCTGTGACACAAGGTGGCCAGCATTCCCCAAAGCGCTTTGAAAGAAAAATTGTCAGAGGCGGTTTCTCCTGTCAAGCAACATTGTGAAAAGACCATTCAACTGCAGGTGTGCCTTTGACTCTTTTGCCTGCAACTTCAGGAGTCTGGCGGCTTTGTCCACGGCTCCGTTGCTCCGCGGTCATAAGTTCGCTTGAGGAACGCACCTCAAAACTGCACAGTGCTGCCGCAGCTTGCGCAATAATTTGAAATCGCTTTGAATGTCGCCGTTGCGGTCGAAAACGGGCGCCAGTCCCTCCGGTTTCCTGTAGTGAAGCAGGTGACCGGCGCGTTCACCAGCGCTGCGCAGCGGAGGAACTATCGAGTTGAAACTCAAGGAGTTGGCAGACAGGCTGGGGCTGTCGCAGACCACTGTCAGCCGCGCCCTCAACGGCTATCCGGAGGTCAACGAGGCCACGCGCCAGCGCGTCAATGAGGCTGCCGGCAAGTTCGGCTATCGCGCCAATGCCAGCGCGCGGCGCCTTGCAACGGGCCGGGCGGGCGCCATTGGGGTGGCGCTGCCACTGCAGCGGAGCATGCATTTCGGGCCGCACACCAGCGAGTTCCTCTCCGGCATCGGCGAGCGGCTGGCGCAGCACGAGATCGACATCCTGGTCACCCCGCTCGGCGACGACGATGAAATCCCGGTGTATCGGCGGTTGGCGGCGAGCAAGCGCGTCGACGCGGTGGTGATCTCGGCGCCCACGCCCGACGATCCGCGCATCAAGGTGCTCACGGACCTGGGCATCCCATTCGTGCTGCACGGCCGCACCGAGGTGGATATTCCGCACGCCTGGCTCGATATCGACAATGAGAGTGGCTTCCGCCGGGCGACCAGCCATCTGCTCGACCTCGGGCACAAGCGCATCGCCATGCTGAACGGGCCCGCCGACCAGACTTTTGCCCGCCACCGCGAAAAAGGCTATCGCGACGCGCTGCGGGAACGCGGCATCACGCCCGATCCGCGAATGATGGCGACCGGCCGGTTCACCGACGAAATCGGCTTCCGCTACGCGCAGGCCATGCTCGAGATGAGTCCGCGGCCGACGGCGATCCTTGCCGGATCGATGATGACGGGGTTGGGGGTATTTCGCGCCATCCGCTCAGCCGGGCTGGAACTGGGGCGCGACGTGTCGATGATCGCCCATGACGACGTCTTCCCCTACCTCAACGCCGACAACATGGTGCCGTCGATGTCGACCACCCGCTCCTCGATCCGGGCGGCGGGGGCGCGCGTGGCGGAACTGACCTTGCAGCTGCTCGGAGGCAAGCCGCCCGAGGCCATCCACGAATTGTGGCCGGTGGAGCTGGTGCTACGCGAATCGAGCGGACCAGCCCCCCGCGACTAAGCAGCTGCGTTCACTGGGCCGCTTGTCCTTGGGCCGCTTGCCGATCGCGGCCGAACGGGTCGCCCAAAAGCGACTCGGTGTGCATGGCGCAGCGCCAGCCTCCGTCGCGGCGGACCCAGACCGAGGCATCGGCTGCCTCGAGCGAAACCGGCTTGCCGTCGACGGTCAGGTCTTCACGCACCTTGTAGGCCAATATGGCGACGCTGTCGGAGAGCATGCGCAACTCGACGTCGTCATCCAGCTCGAAGTCATCGAGCGACCAGCTTGTGGAATTCATCATCGAGGAAATCGTCGCCTCGTCCAGCCGCCCGACGCCCTGCGCGCCGGTGATGATGACCGGGAAATCCGTCAGCCGGTTGCCGGCGACCGAGTCCTTGTCCTTCATGGATTGCCAATATTGCCGTTCGAGGTTCAAGAGTTCGGTCTCTATCGCATCGTTATCCACGCACACCCCCTCCAATTTTGACGGTTCGCCGCAAGCGCGCAACGACGCGCGACGCCGGTTGGTTCCTTGCGTCGGGAGCGCGAAATGTCATTCCGCCGCCATTGGAAACCGCCTACCTTCGCGCATTGGTACCGATTCCCCTGGAGCCTTTGATGCAGTGGTATGTCTTTCTAGCGTATTTCTTCGGCGGAGCGTTTCTCGCCAATGCCGTGCCGCATGTGGTCAATGGTATGTCCGGCCGGCCGTTCCAGACTCCCTTCGCCTCGCCGCCGGGGCAGGGACTCAGCTCCTCGACGGTGAACGTTCTCTGGGGCTGGGCAAACCTCGTGATCGGCTATCTGCTGCTGGGCCAAGTCGGCAGCTTCGATCCGCGGAACTTGCTGGACATGGCCTTGCCGGTGCTGGGCGGGCTGATCCTGGCATTGATCCTGGCGCGACGCTTCGGACGCTTCCACGGCGGGTTGCTGCAGGATGCCGGCAACAGCGCTGGCTGAGCCGGTTCGCCGCGATTGCGCTTGTGCGCGACTTGAACGACACTCGGGGCCAACAGCCATTCAGTGCTTGAGGAGGCCGCCCGATGTCCGACTTGCCCAGTTTTGATCTTTCCGGCCAGACGGCGCTGGTGACCGGCGCCGCGCGTGGGCTCGGCCGCGCCATCGCGCTGGCGTTGGCAAATGCCGGGGCCGATGTGGCGCTCGGGCTGAAGGCTGTGGA
>JAQGKB010000109.1 GCA_028290345.1 Hyphomicrobiales bacterium
ATCTTGATGATTTGGTTCTGCTCAAGATTGATCAGCCCAAGCGTTGCGTCGAGCAGGAAAGTGATCTTGCCTGAGAGGAATGCCGCATGTTCGCCCAATGCGGTGGCGTCGCGCTGGATCAGCCGCACCCGCTGCCGGCTTTCCTTGGCCAGCTTGCGTTGCTCGAGATCGATCGCGTTGTGATAGGCGATCATTCGGCCGAGGCTGACGAGGCTTTCCCGGATCTTCGTCAACAGGTCGCCCTTGTGCCCGATCTGCTCGATTACCGCCTGCAAGTCGCGCGTCGCCCGGGTCGCCGACGACCCCTTCTTGCGAAATACTTCGCGCGATACGAGGTCGATGTCGTCGCCAATTCGCTCCAGCGCGTCAGCGGTTCGGTCCACGAGGGTTTCGATAATCCCGAGCATCACCAGTTCGCCAGTGGCGCATGACGTGCCACCGGGGCGCTGCGCCCGCGCCACATAGGTCTGGAACGGCTTTGAATCGGCGTAACGCACTGTCACTAGGATGGTGTCCTTGATGATGAAGGTCACCGGCGTCTTTATCGGTTCGTCCAGGTCCAGGCTCGACAGCGCCGTCATGGTCATGAACTCGGCGCCATGCTCGTGGTAGAGCCGGTCGGACAGTTCGATCTCCTGCATTTCGTCGCGCGTGGGGATCGAGATGCCGAGGTAGTTCTCGACGCGCGCATCCTCCTCCGGCGTCGGATTGAGCAGGTCGATCCAGACCAATTGCGGCAACGTCCCCGGCCCGTCGGGGCACTCGGTTTCGATCAACCTGTCGGTTCTGAAAAGATAGCAGCGCAACATGACGGCTTCCCCCTCGCATAGACCATCAAGGTCTTGGGGATTGCCGGAGCGGCGTCCAAAACCCTGGATTAGCGTGTAGAATAACTTCGACTGTCAGAACCCATTGGGCTCGGTCCCGCCATTGGTCACATTGCCGCGCGACATCCGCGTGCACCCATCCTTGATAGATAGGCTTGCGGGTAAGTCATTGCCAATGCATTTCGCCTGTTGGACCAACGGCCTAAAAGCCGCCGCCGGTCTTGAAGCCGCCGGAAGTCCGGTTGCTGGAGGTGCCGCTGCGCGGTCGTGAAAATCCGCCCCAACCGCTGGGCGCCCGTCCCCAATTGGGTGGCGGAGTTGAACTGCCACCCGCATTGTCGCCCCCGCCGAAACTGCTGTCCGGCCACTGCACGCCGCCGCCATTCTGCCAGGGGGCGCCGCCGCGATAGCCGCCACCGCTCCAGTTCTGGCTGCCGCGCCAGGAATTCCAATAGCTGCTGGCGGTGATCGCTCCCTTGAGGAAGTCGTTGAGCAGTTCGCCGACAAGCCGATCCTCGCGAAAACTCGAGCGCGGGTCGTCATAGCCCGATTTCTTGAACTCGTACTGGATATCTTCGAGCTCGCGCCGCCGCGCGGCCAGCGTCTTGAGCCGTCCCTGCTGGTCGCTTGTGTCGGCAAGTTCGTCCCGGGCCCGCTGCCGCGCATCATCGATCTGGGCGATGATGGTGTCGTCCTGCCCGGTATGGGTCATGCGCGCTTCGGCCAGGAGGTTCTTGATATCCTCGCGACCCAGCCCCTCGGCAAGCGCGGAGATGGCCTGCGCGAACGCCGGATCGTCGCCTTGCGCCAATTGCCGCTGCTTTTTCGTCTGCTCGTCGCGATCGTCCTCGGCCGCCACCATCTTGGCGTCGATGGCGTTGATGCGTTCCTGCGCCGCCTCCAGCGCCTCGCGCACGGGCTTGCCACCGTTCGCGTCGATCGCGGCCTGCTGCAGCGCCTCGAGTTCGCCTTGCGCGGCGGCGGCATTGGCGGCCTGCCGCTCGGCATGCTCGCGCAGGCGCAACGGAATTTCATTGAGCATCACGTAGTTGGGCCGGGCCTCGGCATAGCCGATCCGCTTGGCGACCAACCCATCGAGCCACGCCGTCAGGCGATTGGCATGATAGTCCTTGGTGCCAAAACCGCTCTCCCAAAGGTAAGTGAACACCGGGTCATTCCTGTACGGCCGGCCCTTCAGTTCCCGATCGATGTCGGCCTGCTTGGTCTTGTTCGTCGCCTCGGCGGCGATTTCCACCAGGTCGGCGGCGGCCTTCCGCTTTGCAGCGTAAACGGGGTCCTGCGCAATGCTGGTCTCGATCCGGGCCGATATCGCGCGCAACTCGCGCTGATACTTCTCCACCTCTGCGAGTAGGCCGGCCCGCTCGCTGGTTAGCGCCGCGATCACCTTGTCGAGGCCCTTGAGGGCGCTTTCGGCAGCGGCAAGCTCGCGTGTGTGTTGCTTCAGCATGTCCCTGGCCCGGATCTCGGCCTGCGACAGCCGGCCCGAGAGCTCGGCCTGGGTTGCCGGATCGAGGCGCACAGCGGCGAGTTGGCGAAACAATTCGCCCTCGGTCTCGCGGATTTTGGTCACGCGCTCGGCACTGCGGGCCAGGCGCTTGGCAATCTCGTCCTCCTCGCGACGAATGTCGCGCAGCGCTTCATCCAGCGATCTGAGGGCGTCGGGTCCGCTTAGAGACATGTCACCACCGCGTCACAGCGCCGCCGAGCACCGGTATGGTGTAATCGACATCGGTAAAGCCGAACTGCTTGAGGCCAACGATACTATGCTCGATGATGCCGTCATCCTGCTTGTCCGCCGCCACCGAGTTGTAGACGGAGTCGGGCACCCGGATACCCCACATCGCGACGGTTTCGACTTTGCCGGATTCCTCGTCGAGCACCGGCAGGGTGAGCGGCTTGTTGTCGGACCCGACCGCCTCGACTACCAGGTAGTAGTTCGTGGCTTCGCTATTGTTCTTGGGGAACTTCCAGAAGCCGGTTTTCACCCCGTCGCGGCTAACGACCTTCAGCGAATATTCCTGGCGCAACAGGTCGCGCAGCGCCGTCAGCGAGGTGACGGCATTTTCCGCTGTCTTCCTGTCGCCGTCCTTGGCGGCTGTCTTGCCGCGGGCGCGCAGGTCGTCGGCGTCGGCCACCGCGGTTTGCACCTTGGTTTCGTTGAAGATCGTCTGGTAGAGCGCGTCCATCTGCGCCGGCAGGCCCTCGACCAGTTCCACCCGCGCCGCTTCCACCTGCGAGGCACGAAATGGCCGGTAGACGCCGAAATAACCGCCGAGCCCGATCACCAGCGCGATCAGCAGCGCCGAGCCCCAGCGGCCCCAGCCCTTCCGGCCTGCGTAGATGCGGGCAAGCGTCAGGCCCGGGCCCCGCTTGGGCGGGGTGTAGGTGAACCGGCTCTGATCCAGTGCCGCCACGCCTTCCTTGAGGATGGCGTCGGACACCTCGATGCCCTGCTGCTGATAAATCTCGCGCAGTTTGGCGATCAGCCGAGCCTCGCGCGCGCCGGCGTCGAGCTCGCGCATCGCCAAGTCCTGGCTGTGACGCAGCGTATCAACCACGTCCATCGCCAGCATGACTTCGTTCAGAGGGGCAGCCGGTTCGGCTGTCGGCGTACTCATCTATGAATGCGTCGTCCAGATTGGAGTGGCCCGGGCCATGGGTCAGACCTTGTTGTCTTGGAGCATCAGCGCGTTGCCCTCGGTGGCGAGCTGCGCGAGACGGCGCTTGCCGTCTTCGACCGCGTCGCGAATTTCCGCCGAGTTCTTCGTCGAAAGCACGCGCATCTCGTTGATGATGCTACGCGAACGCTCCTGATAATTGATGACGCTGTCGACCAGCTTCTTGACCGCATCGGCGCGGATCGTCGGGCCATAGCCGGCCTTGAGCGCTTCCTCGCCGACCCGATCGCCGATCTCGCCCAGGGTTTCGAGGCTCTTGGACATGCCCTCTTTCATGGCGTTGAGGGTTTCGGTGGATTCGTGCAACCCGAACAGGCCGGTGAAGGACGCCGAAAGCGCCGTCAGCACGGTCTCGTTGGTCGAAAAGAACGAGATCGATTGCTGGTACACCCGCTCCTTGGCGTTGGTCGTCTGCATCAGGCGCGCCATGATCACTTCCGAGGTGGAATAGGAAATGGTCAGGTTGTCGGCCAAATCCTTGGTGATCTGGAAGCGGCGCTCTTCGTTCTGCAGATCGCGCAAGCGCTCGTCGCGCGAAAGTTCCAGCCGCGCCCGGTCCGCCGGTGTGCCGGCGGTGAACGCCGTCAGCGCCTGGCCGGCCGACTGCAGCGCGCTCTTTTGCGCATCGAGCCGCGTCTGCGCCACCTCGAGCAGTTCGAGCGCCATCACCTCGGCCTGCTTCAGCGCGCCGCGAAAGTCGCGGTAGGCCTCGAGAATGACGTGCTCGCGATCGATCTGGTTCTTGGTCTCCTTCGAGACGTCGAGGTAGCTGTCGCGGATCTTGTTGAAGCGATCGGCAATGTCGCCGCGCGAGACCTTCATCCACGTGTTGGATATCCGCTCCCGCAGGTCGATCTTGCCGTCATCCAACTGGTCGACCATGCCCTTGGCATCGTCGCGAATGGAATTGAAATTGTTGGTGATGGCCTCGTAGCGCTGCCCCACGTTCATGGCGGCGACCTGACTGCGCACCACCTCGTTGAAGGCGCTGGCCTGGGTCAGGGTGCGGCCGATCAGCACGACCTTGGTTTCGTCCAGCCCGGTGATCTCGTTCAGCAGGCCGGTAATGGGCTGCTCGCCGATCTCGGCCGGCCACAGGCCGATGTCCTTGATGGCGCTGACCGCCTTGTCGAGATATTGCAGGGGTTTATCCATAACTTCGGTCGCCATTGGGGGCCTCCATATATTGGTGCCTCTCACATGTGATGCCATGATTCCCACAGGAAAGCGGCCTGACAATTGCGGCTTGCCCGGCGGGAGACTATTTGTCGGGCAATGGTGCGAAAAAGACGCAGATCGGGAGGCTTGGGCAGTGGATTTTGGCGGGCGCTACATTCTATCGGCAAATAGGGCGCAAGTTTGGACGGCGCTCAACGATGCCGCCATGCTGAAGGCCGCTATCCCCGGATGCGAACGCATCGAGTGGGTGGGGGCGGGCGCGCTGGAGCTCGAGATCAAGGTCAATCTCGGCATCATCCATCCGACGTTCAAAGGCGACCTGGAACTGACGGAGGTCGTGCCCGCTGAGAGCTACACGCTCAGCGGCAAGGGGCGGGGCGGCCTGCTCGGGCTGGCCCATGGCGCGGCAGCGATCGTGCTCTCCGATCACGCCGAGGGCACCGAACTCAGCTTCGCTGCCAAGGGTGGCGCCTCCGGACAGATCATGCGGCTCGGGGCGGCGCTCATCGGCAATTCGGCGCAAAAGGTCATCGACGGGTTTTTCGAGCGTTTCGCGGGCGCCATGGGAACCTCGATCACGGCGCTGCCGGTCGAGCGAATATAGAGCTGTCAGAGGTCAGGGAACGGCGGTCGATTTGCTGTAAAACAGTCCATGTTCACTTGATGTTACCCTGAGATTTTGACCAATCGGAAAAATATCCGCGTGTCCCTCTTGCCGCCGAAAGGTTTGCACGATTGTATCGTTGCCAATGCGCGGCAATTGACAGGGGGCCGGTGGCCGCATTCCCGCGCCAAACAGGGAGACTAAGTATGACTTCGAAAACCTTTGCCAAGCATCTCGCTGGCCGTTTCGGCATCGTGGCCGCGGGCATTGCGATGACTGCTCTGCTGGCCGGCAGTGCTTTGGCCGATCCCGCCATCATCTATGATCTCGGCGGCAAATTCGACAAGTCCTTCAATGAAGCCGGCTTCAACGGCGCAACGCAGTGGGCCAAGGATACTGGCGGCAAGTTCCAGGACCTCGAATTGCAGAACGATGCCCAGCGCGAACAGGCGCTGCGCAAGTTCGCCTCGGCCGGTAACAGCCCGATCCTGCTGCCCGGCTTCTCCTGGGCTTCCGCGCTGACCAAGGTTGCGGCGGAATTTCCCAAGACCCATTTCGTGCTGATCGATGCCACCGTCGATGCACCGAACGTGCAATCGTTGATCTTCAAGGCCGAAGACGGCTCCTACCTCGCTGGCGTTCTCGCCGCGCTGAAGTCGGCAACCGGCAAGGTCGGCTTCGTCGGCGGTATGGATATCCCGCTGATCCACACCTTCTATTGCGGCTACAAGCAAGGCGTGATGGCCATCAAGCCGGATGCGACCGTGTTCGAGAACTATACCGGCACCACCCCGGCAGCCTGGAACGATCCCGTCGCCGCCGGTGAACTGGCCAAGGCCGATTTTGATCGCGGCGCCGATATCGTCTATGCCGCCGCCGGTGGTTCGGGCCTCGGCGTGTTGCAGGCTGCCAAGGATGCCGGCAAGCTCGCGATCGGCGTCGACAGCAACCAGAACTACCTGCAGCCCGGCTCGGTGCTGACCTCCGTCATGAAGCGGGTCGACACCGCCGTCTACAATTCGTTCAAGGACGATGCCAACTTCAAGGCCGGCACGCAGGTGCTCGGGCTCAAGGATCAAGGTGTGGCGCTGGCGATGGATGACAACAACAAGTCCCTGATCAGCCCGGACATGATGAAGGCCGTCGATGCGGCCAAGGCCAAGATCATTTCCGGTGAGACCAAGGTGCACGACTATTCGACCGATAACACCTGCCCGTAAGGAACAGCTGTTCAGTGACTACTGAGACGACTGGCGATACCTCTGCACAGCGGCCCGAAACGGCCGCTGCTTCGCCTTGGGCGATCGAGCTCGTTGGCATCAACAAGCGCTTCGGCGCCGTGCACGCCAACAAGGATATCGACCTCAAGGTCAAGCGCGGCACCGTACATGGCATCGTCGGTGAGAACGGCGCCGGCAAATCGACGCTAATGTCGATTCTCTACGGCTTTTATACCGCCGATAGCGGCGAGATCCGCGTCAACGGCGTTCCGCATGCCATTACCGACAGCCGCCATGCATTGGCGCTCGGCATTGGCATGGTGCATCAGCACTTCATGCTGGTCGAAAATTTCTCGGTGCTGGAAAACATCATCCTCGGCGCCGAAGACAGCCGGTTGCTCGGCACGAGCCTGGCGCGCGCCCGCGGCGAGCTGAAGCGCCTCGCCGCCGAATACAGCCTCGATGTCGATCCGGACGCCATTGTCGAAGACATCTCGGTGGGGCTGCAGCAGCGCGTCGAAATCCTCAAGGCGCTCTATCGCGGCGCCGATATCCTCATTCTTGACGAGCCGACCGGCGTTCTGACCCCGGCCGAAGCCGATCATTTGTTCCGCGTGCTGAAAACGCTGCGCGATCAGGGCAAGACCATCATCTTGATCACCCACAAGCTGCGCGAGATCATGGCGATCACCGATACCGTCTCGGTGATGCGGCAGGGCGTGATGGTGGCAACGCTCGAGACCAAGGCCACCAGCCCCGAGCAGCTGGCCGAATTGATGGTCGGCCGCCGCGTGCTGTTGCGCGTAGAAAAGGGCCCTGCTCATCCGGGCAAGACCATGCTCGAGGTGGAGAACCTCGTGGTCAACGATGATCTCAAGGTGCGGCGGGTCAAATCCGTCAGCCTTTCGGTGCGAGGCGGCGAAATCGTCGGTATCGCCGGGGTGGCGGGCAATGGCCAGTCCGAGCTGCTGGAAGCTATTTCCGGCATGCGCGCACCGGTCTCCGGCGCCGTCCGGGTCAATGGCAACCCGGTCTCGTTCCACGGCGATGCCGGGGCCGCGCGCCTGCGCCAGGCCGGGCTCGCCCACGTGCCCGAGGATCGCCACCGCATGGGCCTCGTCGTCAATTTCGAGGAGTGGGAAAACGCCATTCTCGGCTATCAGGACGATCCAGCCTATGGCTCGGGCCCGTTCCTGTCGCTCGGCGCCGCTCGCAAGGAGGCCAAGGAGCGCATCGAGAAATTCGATATCCGCCCGGCCAATCCGCGGCTGAAGACGGCGAGTTTTTCCGGCGGCAACCAGCAGAAGATCGTGCTGGCGCGCGAGATGGAACGCAATCCGGACGTCCTGATCGTCGGCCAGCCGACGCGCGGCGTTGATATCGGCGCCATCGAGTTCATCCACAACCAGATCGTCAAGATGCGCGACGCCGGCAAGGCCATCCTCCTGGTTTCGGTCGAACTCGACGAAATCCGTTCGCTCTCCGACCGGATCCTGGTGATGTTCGATGGCCAGATAGTCGGCGAAGCCGATCCGGCCACCGCCACCGAGGGCGAACTCGGCCTGATGATGGCCGGCATCGAGAAGAAGGAACCCGCCCAATGAGTGCTCGCCGGCCTTTGCCGCGATGGGCGGATGTCGCCCTGCTACCGGCGCTCAACCTGCTGCTGGCGATGATCGTCTCGGGCATCGTGGTGATGATCATCGGGCAGAACCCGATCGATGCCATCAAGATCATGGCCTATGGCGCCTTCGGGTATGGCGAGGGCTTTGGCTATACCCTGCACTTCGCCACCGATTTCGTCTTCACCGGCCTGGCGGTGGCCTTTGCCGCCCATGCCGGGCTGTTCAATATCGGCGCGGAAGGCCAGGCCTATGTCGGCGGGCTTGGCGCCATTCTCGTTGGCTTGACGCTCGATCATACCCATTGGCTGCTGGTGCTGCCGCTGGCCATCTTCGCCTCGGCGGC
>JAQGKB010000120.1 GCA_028290345.1 Hyphomicrobiales bacterium
GAATTCCTCGAGGAAACCGGGTTCACGCCACGAGGCGAGGTAACCGCGCTCGGAACCTTCCGGCAATCGGCAAGCAAGGACGTCACCATCTGGGCCGTCGAGGGCGATTTCGACCCGGAGACATTGCAGAGCAACAGCTTCCGCATGGAATGGCCGCCGCGATCGGGCCAGTTCCGGGATTTTCCGGAGGTGGACCGGGCCGCATGGCTGCCCCCGGTGGCAGCGGCACGCAAGATCACCAAGGGCCAGGCGCCGGTACTGACGGCCCTATTGGACCGGCTGGAGCAACCAGGAGAGACCGGTTGAGCCAGATCAAATCCGCAGCAGTCGCTGCCGTTTAATGTGCGTGCAGGGAGGAGAGCCGCCATGCAGAGAATTGTCCGGTCGCGTTTCGCCCCGCTGGGCCTTTTCTGCGGCATCGCCGCACCGCTACTCTACTGCACAATTGTCATCTGGGCCGCCCGGATGAACCCAGGCTACAGCCATTTCAGCGATGCGATCATTAGCCTTGGCGGAAGCGACCGCGTCGGCACGGATGCCGTGCAATCGCTGTTCGGCCTCTACAATCTCCTGGAGATCGCTTTCGCGATCGCCGGGCTCGCGACCTTTCGCCGACCGCGGCTGTGGAAATGGGTATTCGCCAGCCTGCTGGTGACCGGCATTGCCGGCGTGCTGGCGGGAGGTTTCGCCATGGACCCGATCGGGAGGTCGACAACCCCGGCCGGCATCGTAAATCTCATACTTGCCGCCATCGCTTCGCTCGGCACGATGACCGCCATCCTGCTCTCCGTGCTGGCCTGGGGAACGACGCCGCTCGGGCGGGCACCGGGAATGTTCAGCGCCGCGTGCCTCGCCATCGTCTTCATTTTCTTCCTCGTCGCCGCCATGATGACGGCGAGCGGCTGGCCGTTGCCGGGCGTGCTGGAGCGGATCACCATCGGGACCTTCATGGTCTGGCAGCTGGCCATGGCCATGATTTTTCTGCTGCGCTACCAGTATAATCCGCACTTCCTTGAAACCAGCCGATGAACACGGTAGATACGATGTAGTCGGATGGGAGCAACGACTGGTGGCGACACATGTGTCTGTAGATGTTGCCGCCGCGAGTCTCGCAGGCGCTCCCCTGCTCTTGGGCCTCTCCCTGCGGCTTGGCCTGCACCAGTTCGTACCCACCCAACTCGAATACTTCGTCCAGATCGGGCTGACTACCCTCGCCATTGCCGGGTTGGCAGCGGTCGTGTTCCTCCTCTATCGCTCGCGCCTGAAGGCGCTGGAGATCGAAGAGGCCCTGCGCTCGAGCGATGCGCATATCAAGTCGATCCTTGATACCGTTCTCGATGCTGCGGTGGTGATCAAGAGCCAAGGTACCATCGTCTCGTTCAATGCCGCAGCCGAGCGCCAGTTCGGCTATGCCGCCGACGAGGTCATCGGCAAGAGTATCGGCGTGCTCATGCCGGCGCCCTATCGCGAGCAGCACGGCACCTACCTCAGCCGCTATCTCACAACCGGCGAAAAACGCGTCATCGGCTTCGACCGCGTGGTGGTCGGCCGTCGGAAGGACGGCTCGACCTTTCCGATGAAGCTCGCCGTTGGCGAGATGCAATCGGCGGGGCAAATCTATTTCACCGGCTTCGTGCGCGATCTCACCGAGCGCGAGGAGACCGCGGCGCGCCTGCAGGAGGCGCAGACCGAACTGGCCCGGCTGTCGCGGCTCAATGAACTCGGGGAAATGGCATCAACGCTGGCGCACGAGCTCAACCAACCGCTCTCGGCTATCACCAATTACGTGCAGGGCTGCCGCCGCCTGCTGGAAAGAATGGATGCCGAACCCGCCGCTCGGATGCGCGATGCGCTCGACGAAACCGCCAAGCAGGCGCTACGGGCCGGTGACATCATCCGGCACCTGCGCGAGTTCGTGACCCGCGGCGATACCGAAAAGCACCCCGAAGACGTCAAGCAGCTCGTCGAGGAAGCGGCTGCCCTCGCCCTTGTGGGCTCGCGCGAGCACAGTGTGAAATCGGTCTTCGAATTTGGTCCGGACAATGGCATGGTGATCGTCGATCGGGTTCAGATCCAGCAGGTCTTGATCAACCTGATGCGCAACGCCATGGAGGCCATGCGCGATGCGGAGCGGCGCGAACTGATTGTTCGAACCAGTGGGGTCCACGACAAGCGATTGACGATTGAAGTTTCCGATACCGGGCCGGGTGTCGCCGATGACATCGCCCCGCAGTTGTTCCAGCCCTTCGTGACCTCGAAGCCGAACGGCATGGGCATTGGACTATCGATCTCCAAGCGCATTATCGAGGCGCATGGCGGTGAAATCTCGGTGACCCGCAATGCTGCCGGCGGCGCGACATTCCGGTTCACCCTGCCGGCTACCATAGAGGCTTCACTTGCGTACAATTGATATCGTCGTCCACATCGTCGACGACGAGGAAGCAGTGCGGAATTCGCTTGGCTTTCTGCTGACCAGCAGCGGCTTTGCGGCGCGCACGCACGAAAGCGCTACCGCCTTCCTCGAACTGGCACCCTCGATCAAGAACGGCTGCCTTATCACCGACCTTCGCATGCCCGACATGAGCGGGATCGAACTGCTGCATAAGCTGCGCGAAGCCGATGCGCTGCTGCCGGTCATCGTCATCACCGGACATGGCGACGTACAGATGGCGGTCGAAGCGATGAAGCACGGAGCCCTGGATTTCATCGAAAAGCCGTTCAGCGACGATGTGCTGATCGAATCCATCCGCCGCGCCGTCGACCAGGCTGCGGCCAAGGTCAGCACCGACAGCGTGAACGAGTTGACAAGGGAGCGTGTCGCGTCGCTCAGCGAGCGCGAATTGCAGGTTTTGCGCGGCGTCGTCGCCGGCATGCCTAACAAAACCATCGCCTTTGATCTGGGCATCAGCCCG
>JAQGKB010000136.1 GCA_028290345.1 Hyphomicrobiales bacterium
AATCCTGGTTGAGTGGCTCCACTGGACTATCCCCGTGCCTCCGGCTCGGCGAACGCCCGCGACAAGCTGGAGACAATCGGCGCATCCTTCGGGATATTGCTTTCGAACGCCCTCAGGCGCTTGTGCACCGACAGCAGCTCAATGATCGTCGTCCAGGAACTGGCGAGGAACTGGAATGAGCCGGACACCTGCCCGAAAGCCTGATTGACCTGCTGGAAGAGGCCAAGTGTCAGCGCGCCGGCGATGATCGAGGGACCGAGCGCCGCTATCGGGATGAAGTTGGCCAGCTGCAGATACGCGTAGCGGGCGATATTGAAGTAGAGATAGTGGAAGTAGAGACGGAAATAGTTGCGCTGCACGTTGGCGAACAGCTGGCGGGCGGTGGGCGGCTGGGCCCTGTTCGCATCGTCCTCGCCGTAGACCAACTCCTTGCGATACGCGGCTTCGACGCGCTGGTTTTCGAAGTTGAGGCCCGGAAGTCGTACGCCCACTACCGCTAGCAGCACGGTGCCGAAAGCGGCTGAAACCAGTGCTACCCAGACCAGGCTGCCCGGGATGGCGCCGAAGATCGGCAAGGTGGTGATGTGCGCCGAGAGCGTCCAAAGCAGCGGCAGGAACACGGCGAGCGTCATAAGCGAACCGAAAAGGCTGGTGCCCAGATCCTCGACGATAGTGGCAAAAAGCATCGTATCTTCTTGAACGCGCTGCGCCTCGCCTTCGGTCGTGCGGATCGTTTGCCAGTAGTTCATGTAGTAGATGTTCATCGCCTTGCGCCACCGGAACACATAGTGCGAGGTGAGGAAGGCAAGCAGAACCTGGGCGGTGATGTTCGGAACCAGGATATAGAGGGCAGTCGCCAACTCGCCGAAATACTGTTCGGTCGTGACCTTGCCGGGCGACGTCATCGCCAGCTGGATCATATTGTAGAAATTGCCGTACCAGTCATTCAGCCATGCATCGATCTGCACGGAAAAGAAGATGCCGAGCAACAGGACGGTCGAGGTGACGACCGACCACCAGTACCACTCGTTGCGCCTGTAGAAATACCAGAAGACGCAGAACAGGGCGGCGACGAGGATCACGTATTCGTAGAGCCAGATTTTCTGCCCGTTGAGGAACGAGCTGTCTTCGGCGACGCAATTGGCGGGGCCGGCGGTTGTCGTCGCGGCCGTGGCACCGGACGGTGCCGGCGTCGCCGCGGGAGCTTGGGCACTGGTGTTGGCGCCTGCCGCATCCGCCGTGCTGGCTGCGGCACCGGACTTGGCCGGATCAGTTACCTGGGCGGCTGCCTTTCCCGGTGTCGGGGTAGCGCCGGGGGCGCAAATCGCCGGGGCCAGGAACCTGTCTATGCTGATGACGGAGCGAACGCTGCCGCCGATAGTGAAGAACACCAGCACCGTCAGGGCAAGCCAGACGACGACCGAAGAGAAAAACAGGCGTGGGGCGGGGAAAAACGAGCGGAACACTGAGGTCTCCACGAGGGTTGGGCGATCGCTTCTAACTGTAATATGACGATTCCGCCAATTACGATGCGTTTAGGTAGAGGTGTAGTCGCAGCAACGGGCGGTAGATGGCCAAGTTAAGGCAGCGCGCCATATAGACGGCCAGAACACGATTTTCAGGCTGTGCCGCGAGCGAAACTACACGCCGAGCTTTCCCTTGCCGCAAGGCCGCGCTAGAGCAGACGGCAATGCCGGCAAGTGAGCCTGACCATGAATGAAATAATCCCAGCCGATAGGATCGAAGCCGAAGCCGATGACGCCTCCGGTGCGCATCCGTTGTTTCGCGATGCACCGCGGACAGTCGAGTTCAACAAGCTGCGCAAGCGCTTGATGCGCAATATGCGCGAGGCGATCGACAAGTTCGGCATGGTGCGGCCGGGCGAGCGGTGGCTGGTGGCGATCTCCGGGGGCAAGGACTCCTACGGGCTGCTGGCGCTGCTGCTCGACCTCAAGTGGCGCGGGCTGCTGCCGGTCGAACTGCTCGCGTGCAATCTCGATCAGGGGCAGCCGAACTTTCCCAAGCACATCCTACCGGAGTTTCTCGACAAGCACGGTATCGCTCACCGTATCGAGTACCGGGATACTTATTCGATCGTCACCGACAAGCTGCCGGCCGGGGCAACGTATTGTTCGCTCTGTTCGCGGCTGCGGCGCGGGCATCTCTATCGGATTGCGCGCGAGGAGGGCTGCTCGGCACTGATGCTCGGGCACCATCGCGAAGATACTCTCGAGACCTTCTTCATGAACTTCTTCCATGGCGGCAAGCTGGCGGCGATGCCGCCGCGGCTGCTTAATGACGATGGCGACGTGGAAGTGCTGCGGCCGCTGATCTATTGCGCCGAGGACGATCTGGCGCGGTTTGCCGAGGCGATGGCGTTTCCGATCATTCCCTGCGACCTTTGCGGCAGCCAGGACGGGCTGCAACGCAACGCCATGAAGGCGATGCTGGAGGGTTTTGAAAAGACCATGCCCGGGCGCAAGGACATTATGATCCGTGCGCTTGGCAATGTACGGCCGAGCCATTTGCTCGATCCCAAATTGTTCGATTTTGCAGCGCTTTCGGGAGGCAATTCGTAATGGCCGATATCGATGTCATGGCGCTTGCCAACATTCTGCGCGCGGCCGCGAAGGCTGAAATCCTGCCGCGTTTCCGGCGACTCGATCCGTCCAAGGTGCGGCAGAAATCCGAGGCGATCGACCTGGTCACCGAGGCGGACGAGCAGGCTGAGCACTTCATTCGCGGCGAGGTGGCCAAGCTTTTGCCGGGCACGGCTTTTGTCGGCGAGGAAGCCGTGGCGGCCGATCCGGCGTTGCTGGATCAAGTCGGCAGGGCCGAGATGGTGGTGATCGTCGATCCCGTCGATGGCACCGCCAATTTTACCGCCGGCCTGCCACTCTTTGCGGTGATGGCGTCGGTGGTGGTCAAGGGCGAGACCGTTGCGGGCATCATCTACGACCCGATGGGCGATGACTGGGTGATGGCGGAGAAGGGCGGCGGGGCCTGGTTACGGCGGCCGGATGGCGACGCCGTACGGCTGAACGTTGCCGATTCCGTGCCGCTCGATGCGATGGTGGGCACGGTGTCGATGGCGTTCCTGCCGCCGGAGCGGCGCGTCGAGATTCTGAGTAATCTCAGCAAGATCCGCGTCCCGGCGAATTATCGCGTTGCCGGGCACGACTACCGGCTGCTGGCCTCCGGGCACTCGCAATTCGCCATGTACAACAAACTGATGCCCTGGGACCATCTCGCCGGGACGCTGATTGTCCAGGAAGCAGGCGGCTATGCCGCCAGGTTCGATGGATCGCCATATCTGCCGGGCCCGACCGACGGCGGGCTGCTGCTCGCCGTCGACAAGAATGCCTGGACGCTGCTGCGTCGCGAGGTGTTTACGTTCTAGTGGGTGGGTGGGGCCTGCGGCGTGCGCCGCCCCGTCAGTGCCCCTCGTAGCTGGGAGAGGTCGGCTTATCCTTGTATTGCTCGCCGACGCCGAACAGCTTGCCCTTTTCGGCGATGAGAATGCCAAGCAGGGTCAGGAGGCCGACCGAGAAGTACCCGATCGAGACGGGTGCCACCGTGCCGTCGAAATGCTGGCCGGTAAAGCTGCCGATCAGTGCCCCGCCGACCGTTTGCAGGAAGCCGAAGACCGATGAGGCCGTTCCTGCGACCTCGCCGAGCGGCTCCATTGACAGCGAGTTGATGTTGTTGGGCGCGAGGCCATAGAGGAAGAGGATTGCGGTCAGGAGGCAGAAGAAGGCCAGGAACGGCGGCTGCCCGAAATGGCTCCAGATCACCAGCACGCCCGCGAAGGCAATGATCAGCAGCACCGCTGTGTGGGAAATACGGCGCATGCCAAGGCTCTGGACGATTTTGGCATTGAGGAAGTTCGAGCCCATCATAATGCTGGCCATGACGGCGAAGGCGAGCGGGAAATAAGGTCCCAGACCATAGATGTCGACGAAGATCTGCTGGGCGCTCGAGATGTAGCCAAACATGCCGCCGAACAGCAGCACGCTGCAGAGGCCGTAGAAGAAGGCCGTCCGGTTGGTCAAGACGAGGGCGAAACCCTTGGTGACGGACGACAGGGTGAGCGGTCGCCGATGTTCGACCGCCAGCGTCTCGGGCATGCGGAAAAATGACCAGAGCCCA
>JAQGKB010000144.1 GCA_028290345.1 Hyphomicrobiales bacterium
CCCGATCGCATTCACCGAGGGGCGCCTCGAAGTGGCGCTGGTCGAAGGCGCCGACCCTGGCCTCATCCAGGCGCTTTCCGGCAAGCTCAAGCTCTGGACCGGCAAGCCGTGGCTGGTAACAGTCGCCAATCGTGCCGCCGCCGGACCTACCATTCGCGAACAAAAGATCGAGCGCGAGGCCGCGGACCGGGCCGCCGCGCATCAGGATCCGCTTGTGCAGGCCATCTTAGAGACATTCCCCGGGTCCAAGGTCGTCAACGTGCAGGTTCGCGCCGAAGAAGCCGACCTCGGTTCCGACCCGCGCCCCGAACCCCCCACCGATTACGATGAGGATGATGAATGAAAGACATTTTGGGCATGATGCAGAAGGCCCAGGAACTGCAAGCCAAGATGGGCGAAATGCAGGAAAACCTGCAGAACCTGTTGGTTGAAGGCCGGGCGGGCGGCGGGCTGGTGGTCGTGACGCTCACCGGCAAGGGCGACCTGCGCGGCCTCAAGATCGACCCAAGCCTGATCACCGATGGCGAAGTCGAGATCATCGAGGATCTGATCGTCGCCGCGCACGCCGATGCGAAGGCCAAGGCCGAGGCGGAAATGGCATCGAAAATGGCCGAAATGACCGCCGGCCTGCCGCTTCCTCCGGGTATGAAGTTCCCGTTTTAGGGCGACCGCCCCTACGCCCTATTCCGGCGTCATTCCCGCACTCCACCACGTCGTCATTCCCGCGCAGGCGGGAATCCAGTACGCTCGGCGCTAGTGATAATGCCGCGACGGTCGTGCCCTCCACAACCACGGAGGCTACTGGATTGCCGCCTGCGTGGGAATGACGGCGTGGATGGGAGCGGGCACGGCGTCTCGCAGCCTTTCGGAGAACGTGCATGGCCAATGGCGGCCCTGAAATCGAGCAATTGATCCAGCTGATGGCGCGCCTGCCCGGGCTCGGGCCGCGCTCGGCGCGGCGTGCCGTGCTGCACATGATCAAGAAGAAGGACGGGCTGATGATCCCGCTGTCGCGGGCCATGGAGCGCGCCGTCGAGGCGGTCACCATCTGCAAGGTCTGCGGCAATGTCGACACCCGTTCACCCTGCGCCATCTGTGCCGATCCCCGTCGCGGCGAGTCCGGCTTGCTGATCGTCGTGGAAGATGTCGCAGACCTTTGGGCGCTGGAGCGGGCTGGCGTCGGCGCCGCGCGGTATCACGTTCTGGGCGGCGTGCTGTCGCCGCTGGATGGCATCGGGCCCGACGATCTTTCGATCGACGCGCTCATAGCCCGCGCCCCCGAATATTCCGAGATCGTGCTGGCCGTGAATGCGACGGTCGAAGGCCAGACCACGGCGCACTACGTCACTGACCGGCTGGCCGGCTCGGGACTCAAGGTCACCCGTCTAGCCCACGGCGTGCCCGTCGGCGGCGAACTCGATTATCTCGACGAGGGCACGCTGTCGCAGGCGCTCAAAGCAAGAACCGAAATCTAGTCCTCGCCTTCTTTGCGCTGGGGCGCGTCGCTGTCGTCCTCGTTGTCGTCCTCGTCCTCCAGCGCCTCGTCGTCCTGCTCCTCGATGGTGAACATCTCGTCCGAATCCGGCGCCAGCGACTCGCGGTGATCGAGCGGGTCGTTATCGTACGCAACGGTGTCGGTGCTGTCCTCCGCACGCTCGAGCCGGGCGATCGTCGCAACGATCTCGGTCAGCAGGGCACGCGGGTCATTGTCCCCGAAATCAGTGCTCTCGCGCGACATCGCTTCATCGCGAAGTTCGCGTAGCCGCGCCAGCCGCTCTTCGGGCGGGCGGTCTTCCGTATAGAGCAATTCCTCGATTTCGGCCTGGTTCCAGCCCACCGCAGGGCCGGGTTGGAAGGCGTCGTCGTCGTCAACACCGACGTCCTGTGCGATGATATCGTCGTCGCCATTCATGTGTCACTCCCCGCGCAGCGCCATGCTGCCGGTGGGGAAACGCACCGGATGCGGCCGGGTTCGCGAAAAACTTTGCCGGCCGCATCATTGAGCGTCAGCCCAGCTTCTGCTTGAAGAACGCGACGGTGCGCGACCATGCCAGATCCGCTGCTGGCTTGTCGTAGCGGGCGGCCGACGTGTCGTTGTTGAACGCGTGGTTGGCGCCCTCATAGACGAAGATCTGGTAGTCCTTGCCAGCCCGTTTGAGCGCCGCTTCGAAAGCCGGGATGCCCGCATCGATGCGATCGTCGAGCCCGCCATAGTGCAGCATCAGGCTGGCCTTGATGCGCGGCACGTCTTCGGCCTTGGGCTGGTTGCCATAGTAAGCCACTCCGGCCCGCAGGTCCGGCGAGGCCACGGCCAGGTTGTTGACCACGCCGCCGCCCCAGCAGAAGCCGACCGCGCCGACCTTTCCGGTCGAACCGGGGGCGGTCTTCAGGTACTCAACCGTGGCGACTGCGTCGGCGACCACGCCTTTGGGCTCCAGCTTTGCAAATACTGTCCGTGCCTGCTCTTCGTCGGCCGGCGTGCCGCCGAGATTGGAGAGGAAATCCGGCGCCAGCGCTACAAAGCCCTCCAACGCCATGCGGCGTGTTACGTCCTTGATATGCGGGTTGAGGCCGCGATTTTCGTGAACCACCATCACCGTGGGAAAGGGGCCGCCCTGCTTGGGCTTGGCCAAGTAGCCTTTCATCTCGCCCTTGGCGCCCTTGTAGCTCACGGTTTCGGTGCTGAGCCGCGCATCGTCCTCCGGCACCAGCCCTTGGGCCTGGGCATTCGATGCCATCAGCCCCACAACAGTCGTAGCCGCCGCCACCGAGCCGCAAAGCTTTGCCAGGTTGTCCATGAATTTGCGCCGGTCGAGCGACAGATGCGTGTAGTCGTCAAAGAGCGCGATCATCTCCTGGGTGACTTCCGGCTTGGCCTCTTTACTTGCGGTGTCGTCCATTTCGTCCTCCTCCTCTTTGAGAACGAAGACTAGCCCCGCCAGATGACCCGCAGAAGCGCGATACGCGATTGTGACCGGCCCGTGAGCGGGGGAGGAACGCCCTCGTGGTTCCAGGTGCCCCCTCGGCTCCGTCATTGCCCGGTTTATCCGGGCAATCCAGGGCGAGGAACTCCAGCGGCAGAAGTCTGGATCACCCGGATAAACCGGGTGATGACGGTCCTGCTTCAGGTGCCGTGGAAAGAGGCACTGTGTGCAAGACCTCGTCCCGCGGTGCCCACCACAAACACGCCGTCATTCCCGCGAAGGCGGCGGTGCAACAACTGGGGTGCTGGATTCCCGCCTGCGGGAAGAAGGGCGTATGACGGCTTACTCCCCGGCCAACTGCTGCTTCGGCTCTTCGAATTCTAGCGCCGTAATACGTTCACCCCGGCGGGTGACCTTGCCGCTCGAGGTGAGGATATCGCCGATGTCGCTGGTCGCCTGTC
>JAQGKB010000175.1 GCA_028290345.1 Hyphomicrobiales bacterium
CGGAGGCCATGAACAGCACGGTGATCAACGGCACCGCCCGCCACAGCTCGATGAAGAGGATGCAGAGCGTCTTGATGATCGGAAGCTTGGATTGCCGCCCCAGCGCCAGCAAGATGCCCAGCGGCGCCGAGCAGGTGATGCCGACGATGGCGATGATCAGTGTCACCATCAGCCCGCCCCACTTCTCGGTGGGGATGAATTCGAGCCCGAACGAGCCGCCGCGCACGAGGATAAACGTCGCCGCCGGCAACACGGTGAGGAACAGGGCCGCGTTGAGCCGCTTGAACGGCAGGCCCGGCCAGAGCAGCGGGATGACGATCAAGGCGCAGAGCGCAAAGCAGATATTGACCCGCCAGTATTCGCTCGCCGGATAAAATCCATAGATGAAGAAATCGAAGCGGTCGTAGACGAAGATCCAACAGGCGCCCAGATTAGGCAGGCGGCAGGCCTCGCCGCCAATGTGCTTGGGGTCGCTGAACACGGCATTGCCGATGAGGAAGCCGTAGAGTCCAGGCAGTATCCAGAGGATCAGCGCCACGGCAAGGATGGTAAGGACGCTGTCCCCGATGCTGCCGAAGAGATGGCGGCGCATCCAACCCAAAACCCCGGTCACCCGGCCCGGCGGCGGCATCGGCACGACCAGTTGGTCGCGCACGAAGGAATGATCGGCAACGATCGTCATGGTCTCACCTTTCCTTCAGCGCGACGCGCGCATTGTACCAGTTCATGAAGGCGGACGTGGTCAGCGAGAAGGTAAGGTAGACCAGCATGGTCAGCGAGATGACCTCGATGGCCCGCCCGGTCTGGTTGAGCGTCGTCCCGGCAAAAACATTGACCAGCTCCGGAAAGCCGATGAAGGCGCCCAGCGACGAGTTCTTGGTCAGGTTGAGATATTGGCTGGTCAGCGGCGGGATGATTACCCGCAGCGCCTGCGGCAGGATGACGAGGCGCAGCCGGTCGCTTTCCTTGAGCCCCAGCGATTGCGCCGCCTCGCTCTGCCCGTGATTGACCGCGAGGATGCCGGCACGCACGATTTCGGCGATAAACGTCGCTGTATAGATCACCAATCCGAACAGCAGCGCGCAGAGCTCCGGCGGCAGGGCCAGGCCACCCTTGAAGTTGAAGCCGGCAAGCTGAGGGATTTCCAGCGAGAACACGGTGCCGCTGGTCAGCCACGCCACGGTCGGCAAAACGATCACCAGCCCCACGAAGCTCAGCAGCACCGGGAAGCGCTGCCCTGTCGCCTCCTGCCGCGCCCTCGCCCATCGTCGCAATACAAATCCGGCGATCAGCGCCAGGGCAAAAGCACCCGCCACCCAGACGAATTTATCATCGATAAGCGGCCGCGGCAGGAAAATGCCGCGCTGGTTGACGGCAACACTGCCGCCGAAGAACAGCAGGCTCTGCTTCACCGCCGGCGCCCCCTTGAGCACGGCGAAATACCAGAAGAACAGTTGCAACAGCAGCGGGATGTTGCGGATGACGTCGATATAGATCGCGGCCAGCTTGGCGATGATGAAATTCGACGACAGGCGCGCAATGCCGACCGTAAACCCCAGCAGCGTGGCCAAGACGATCCCGATCGAAGCGACCAGCAGCGTGTTGGTCAGGCCGACGAGGAACGCCTGCCAGTACAGCGACGACCGGCTATAGGGAATCAGGCTGAACCCGATATCGAACCCCGCCGTCAGGAACAAAAAACCGAACCCGGTGGTCTTCTTCTGCGCAGTCAGATTGCCGGTGACATTCTGGAGGACCCACGCCACGAACAGCACCAGGACGATCGCGACGACCGCCTGGTAGATAATGCCCCGAACTTTGGGGTCATTGAGCAGCGACACCTTGGCAGGTGCGAGCCGCGGTAAATTGTCTACGACCATTAATGTACCGCCCGGTCATGGATGAGAACGATCGAGGCAGAGCCGTGCTCCCGGCCTAAGCCGGGGAGCACGGAAATCGCGTTTAGCGGATCGGTGGCGAATACTGCAGGCCGCCATCCTTCCACAGGGCGTTGAGGCCGCGCGCAAGGCCGAGCGGGCTATTCGGGCCGACATTGCGCTCGAAGATTTCGCCGTAATTGCCGACGTTCTTGACGATCTGGTAGGCCCAATCCTTCGAAACCCCGAGCGAGGTGCCGAAATCGCCCTCGACGCCCATCAGGCGCTTGATCGAGGGATTGTCCGAACCCAGCATCTGATCGACATTGGCCTGGGTCACGCCGTATTCCTCGGCCTCGAGCAGCGCGTAGTAGGTCCAGCGCGTCAGGTTGAACCAGTTGTCGTCGCCCTGGCGCACGGCCACGGCCAGCGGCTCCTTGGAGATGATTTCGGGCAGGATGATGTTGTCGGCCTTGTTCGGGAAGGTCGCGCGTTCGCCGGCCAGCGCCGATGAGTCGGTGGTGAAGGCATCGCAGCGTCCGTCTTGATAGGCCTTGACGGTCTCGTCCTCGGCCTCGAACACCACGGGGTTGAATTTTAGCCCGTTGGCGGCGAAATAATCGGCCGCGTTCAGCTCGGTGGTCGTGCCCTTTTCGATGCAGATCGAGGCGCCGTCGAGTTCCTTGACCGATTTGACGTTGGCGGCCTTGTGGACCATGAAGCCCTGGCCGTCATAGTAGGTCGTGCCGACGAACTTGATGCCCAGCTGTGTATCGCGGCTCATAGTCCAGGTCGTCGTGCGCGACAACAGATCCACTTCGCCGGCCGAGAGCGCGGCGAACCGCTCGGTCGAGGTCAGCGGAGTGTAGCGTACCTTGGTCGGGTCGTTGAAGATTGCCGAGGCCAGCGCCTTGCAGTAATCCACATCGAGCCCGGCCCAATTATTACTTGCATCGGCGGTCGCGAATCCGGGTGTGCTGGGCGCAACGCCACATTGTACAAAACCCTTTGCCTTCACGTCGGTAAGAGTATCCGCATATGCGGCGGTCGCCACCAAGCCTAGTGCTGTAGTCAGGGCGATCGTAAGAAGTTTTCGCATCATCTTATTGCCTTTAT
>JAQGKB010000182.1 GCA_028290345.1 Hyphomicrobiales bacterium
GTCCGCCTCACCGCCACATCCCACCCTTTCAGCTTGCGCTTCCGCGTCGCCCCATCCATCTCCGGCATGAACCGCCTGTCCAGCGCCCAACGCTTGGCGAAATCCGCCGCCTTCGGCCACACCCCGACATGCGACCCTGCCAACCACGCCGCCCCCAGCGCCGTCGTTTCCAAAATCGTCGGCCTATCCACTGGCGCGTCGAGGATGTCGGCCAAGAACTGCATGGTCCAGTCCGAGGCGACCATGCCGCCGTCGACGCGGAGCACCATGTGCTTGGCCCCGGATTTCCAGTCCTTGCGCATCGCATCGAGAAGGTCGCGAGTCTGGTACGAAACCGATTCCAGCGCCGCCTGCGCCAGTTCCGCCGGCCCCGAATTGCGCGTCAGCCCGTAGATCGCGCCGCGCGCTTCGGCGTCCCACCATGGTGCGCCGAGCCCGACGAAGGCCGGGACCATGTAAACGCTCTGGTTCGGTTCGGCGGTCTTGGCCAGTGCTCCGGTTTCCGACGCCGATTTGAACAGCCGCAACCCGTCGCGCAGCCACTGCACCGCCGCGCCCGCCACAAAGATCGAACCCTCCAGCGCATAGGTGGTCTTGCCGTCGAGCCGATAGGCGATCGTCGTCAGCAGCCGGTTCTTTGAGCGCACCAGGTCCGCCCCGGTATTGAGCAGCGCAAAGCAACCGGTCCCATAGGTGGATTTCAGCATGCCGGGCTCGAAGCACGCTTGCCCGATGGTCGCCGCGTGCTGGTCCCCGGCAACGCCGCGAATGGGAATGGCAGCGCCGAACAACTTGGCTTCGGTCATGCCGAAATCGGCCGCGCAATCCTTCACCTCGGGCAACAGCGCCGCCGGCACGTCGAGCAGGCGCAGCAGTTCCTCGTCCCAGCCGTTGGTCTCGATGTTGAACAGCATGGTGCGGCTGGCATTGGTCGCGTCCGTGGCGTGCAGTTTGCCCCCGGTCAGCCGCCAGATCAAAAAGCTGTCGATGGTGCCGAAGGCCAGTTCGCCCCGCTCGGCGCGCTTGCGCGCGCCCTTCACGTGGTCGAGCAGCCATTTGATCTTGGTGCCGGAGAAATAGGGATCGAGCAGCAGCCCGGTCTTGCGGGTGATGAGCTTTTCCTTGCCCGCTTTCTTCAGCGCCGCGCAAATCGAGGCCGTGCGCCGATCCTGCCAGACGATGGCGTTGTGGATCGCCTTGCCCGTCGCCCGGTCCCAGATGATCGTCGTTTCGCGCTGGTTGGTGATGCCGATGGCGGCGATATCGCCGGCGCTGAGCCGGGCATTCTTCAGCGCGGTCCTTACCGCCCAGCAGACGCTGGTCCAGATTTCCTCCGGGTCATGCTCCACCCAGCCGGAATTGGGATAAATCTGGGAGAATTCCTGCTGCCCCACCCCGGCGATCTTCTGCTTGCCGTCAAAGACGATGGCCCGCGTCGACGTTGTTCCCTGGTCGATCGCCAGCACATAACCGCTCATTCACCGGCCCCCTCAAACCCGCGTCTTGCTCTCCATGTACGCGGCCAGCCGCGCCGTGTCATCAGCATCGACGCGCAGCCCCAGCTTGGTGCGCCGCCACAGCACGTCATCGGTAATGCGCGCCCACTCGTTGGTGATGAGGTAGTCGACTTCGCGTGCCGTGAGGTCGTGGCCGAAATTCTTGCCCAGATCCTCGATGCGTTGGGCGTCGCCGAGCAGGGTTCGCGTCCGCGTGCCGTAGAGCCGGGTCACACGCAGCATCAGGCGGACCGGCATTTTCGGATAGGCGTTGATCAGGCGCACCACCTCGTTCTTGAAATTGGTGGCGGGGAATTCACCGCCCGGCAGTTTTGCCGTCTTGGTCCACGGCTTGCCGCGCTTGCCCAGCACGCCTTCGATCTTTTCCAGCACCGCTTCGGACAGCCGGCGATAGGTGGTCAGCTTGCCGCCGAAGATGTCCACTACCGCGCCGGTCTGCGCATCGCCGTCGAGCTTGAGCACATAGTCGCGCGTCGCTTCCTGCGCGGCGCTGGCGTGATCATCGAACAGCGGTCGCACGCCCGAATAGGTCCAGACAATATCCTCGCGCTGCACCGGCGCCTTGAAATATTCGCTGGCGGCCGAGCAGAGGTAATCGGTCTCGGCCTCGCTGATCCTGGCGTCCTTGGGGTCGCCGACATAGTCCTCGTCGGTGGTGCCGATCAGCGTGAAATCATCCTCATAGGGAATGGCGAAGATGATCCGTCCATCCCCGTTCTGGAAAATATAACAGCGGTCGTGATTGAACTTCTGCTTGATGACGATGTGGCTGCCCTTGACCAGCCGCACATTGTGCGCGCCGTAGTTGCCCATCGTCCCGGTGATCACGTGGTCCACCCAGGGTCCCGCGGCATTGACCAGCAACTTGGCGCGCACCTCTTCGTGCTTGCCGGTGACGGTATCGGTCAGGGTCAGCGCCCACTCGCCATGCTCTCGCCGGGCGGAGGTGACCTTGGTGCGGGTCCTGATCGTTGCGCCGCGCTCGGTCGCGTCAAGCGCGTTCAGTACCACAAGGCGCGCGTCGTTCACCCAACAGTCCGAATATTCGAACGCGGTGCGGTAGCCGTCCTTCAGCGGCCGGCCAGTGATATCGGTGCGCAGGTCGAGCGTCTTGGTCGGGGGTAAGAGCTTCCGCCCGCCCATGTAGTCGTACATCAAGAGGCCAATGCGTAGGATGAAGGCCGGGCGCAGGCCCTTGTGGTGCGGCAGAACGAATCGCAGCGGCCAGATGATATGCGGCGCGGCTGCCCACAGCACTTCCCGCTCGGCCAGCGCTTCGTGCACCAGGCGGAATTCGTAGTGTTCGAGATAACGCAATCCACCATGCACCAGCTTGGTGGCGGCCGACGAGGTGCCCGAGGCGAGGTCGTTCATCTCGGCCAGCATCACCGAAAAGCCGCGCCCCGCCGCGTCGCGGGCCACACCCGTGCCGTTCACCCCACCGCCGATGACGAAGATATCGACAGTGTTGGCGGCTGCCGCCGGCGGGTTGGAAGGCTCGGTCATCATTAAGGATTCCTCGACCCAGCGATAAAATGCCGGGCAAATGGCAAGTGCAGCCGACGCTGCCCAGGCGACAAAACAGCGATGCCTGTCCAACTTGCTTGACGCAAGAGGGGGGAGAGTGTCAGGTCAAAAAATATCCTGCCAATCCGGCCCTTTCCATGCTTTCTGTTCTCAACGTTATCGCGCCAGTCTTTGGTTTGCTTGCTGTCGGCTATCTTGCGGTCCGCTTCAAATTGTTCCCGGCAACCGGCGTCGATGCCCTGGTGGCGTTCGTCAACAATTTTGCGACGCCCTGTCTATTGT
>JAQGKB010000207.1 GCA_028290345.1 Hyphomicrobiales bacterium
GCGACAAGCAGAACGCAGTTCTCTCCCGCTTGCGCGGGCGGCATCGAGCGGGCAATTTGATCGAAACTGTGATTCGCCAGCCTAGCGGGCCAATCGTTGAACCCCGGAGATCGCCGTGGCGCGCTCAAAATTTCCGCAGCTTCTGCAGGCCGGAGCTCTGGCGGGACTGCTGTTCGCCCAGCCGGCGCTTGCCTCCGATATCGCAGGCACCGCCAAATATGTGGTGACGCTTTCCGGCGCCAATATTGCCGACGTCAATGTCAAGCTCGGTGACAACGGCCAGCACTATACCCTCGATCTCGACGCCAACGTTGCCGGGCTCGGCCAACTGGTCGCCAGCGGCACCGCCAAGGTCAATGTTTCCGGCTCTTCGAGCGGCAATCGCCTCGGCTCGGAAAAGTTCGCCTTGCAGACCGTAGCGCGCGGCGAGACCTTCGCGATCAATATCCAATATGCCCGCGGCAACGTCTCTTCGTTCGTCGTTGAGCCGCCGATCGTCAACAATATCGACCGCGTGCCGATCGAGCGTTCACAATTGAGCGGTGTCGGCGATATGCTCTCGGCCTTCGTCATCAAGGGCGGCGCGCTCGATAAATCCATCTGCGACCGCAAGATGCAGATCTTCACCGGCGTCGAGCGGTTCACCATCGGCATGCGGTTCGATGCCAACGATACCGCGACATCGCCGCGCACCGGCTACCAGGGGCCGGTCGTACTCTGCTCGATTCGCTACATCCCGATCTCCGGGCATTTCACCACTTCGGAAATGACCAACTACCTGGCCAACAGCGATCACATCCTGATCTGGTACGCGCCGATGCGGGCGACCGGCTATTTCATCCCCTATCGCGTGCTGCTCACCACCAGCGTCGGCGATCTGTCGATGGTTCTGACCAGCCTCGGCGACTAGCCCTATTTCTGCACCGGACTCTTGAGCTCGGCTCCGGCGGAGACCCAACGCCCCTCGAGTTTAGCCTGCACCGCCTCGAGCAGCGTTCGGGCCGCATTGCGCACCTCCTCCTGCACCATCGTGTCGGCGTCCAGTTCCTCGTGGCTGGTGGCATAGGGCTTCCAGTAGCCAATATAGCGGTCGACCTCGGCGAGTGGGCCGGCGGGCTCCAGCTTCATGAAGCGCAACCAGTCCGAAGCCGAGCGCCGGACATTTTCCGCACCCTCGACGTTGCCATGCACGATGACCGAGAACAGGCGCCCTTCGAGATGGCGCGGATAGTACCAGCCCTTGAGCTCGATTTCCTTGGCGAGCTTGGCCTGCTTGCCTTGCGTTAGCGTCGGATCTGGATTGCCGCCGTCGGCGCAGACCAGCCGGTCCATCATCAGCTTCAGCGGCGACGAGACCTGGTACCAGTTGACCGGCGTTACGACCATCACCCCATGCGCGGCGACCCATAGCGGATAGATATCGTTCATCCAGTCCTGTGTCTGCCCGAGCGAATAGTTCGGGTAGCAGGAGCACGGCCAGTGGCAAAGCGGCGCAGCCGTCGAAAAGCACGCCTTGCAGGGGTGAATGTTGCGGCCATATTCCGAAGCCAGCCGCGACAGGTCCAGAATCTCCACTTCCAACCCGGCAGCGGCAATCACCTGCTGCGCGATCTCGACCAGCCGGTAGGTTTTCGACATCTCGCCGGGACAGGTGTGTTCGCTGCGCGATGATGCGTTGATCAGCAGGATGCGCGCTGGCAGCGATTTGTCCTCGTGCCGGGACTGCGCCTCGATGATCACAGCCCGTGCCGCCACCCAATCTACGGCGAGGTCATAGTCGGGATCGGCAAAGCTCCCATCGACCGTGCCGGCTTTCACCGTTCTCGGCGATTTGCGGGAATTTTCATAGCCGTCCCATGCCGCGCTTGCGATCTCGACAAGGTGGGATGTCAAACCATCGAACGCCGGATCGGCAAATTGCGACATAAAGCGCGCCCTGAACTGGTCTTCCGTCAGGTGTGGGTCTGGCATGCCGCTGCGGGGCTCGGGGACGGTGTCGGTGCCATCGGCCATCGCGTTCTCCTCGTTTTATCGAAGAGCAAAGATTGGGGGCGGAGCTTGGTTCCAGCCCAGCGTTTTGACCACGACAGGCAAATCGAAAAAACATGGTTAACGAAACGTTAACGACTTCGGCGTCTCGATTTGGAACGGTCAACGGCTTTTTCGTAAAATTATCATGCAACTCGACCGGACAATGCTCAGGTGAGGCCCTAATAGGCTAAAAATCTTCAGCAATCCGGCATTTACCAGCGCTTCAGAACTCGCCTCAATTCCCCGATTCGCGGGTAGGATTAGGAGTTTGTTCATGATGGTGAACGCCGATTGGGAAAAACCAGCCAGATTTCAGTCGTCACAAAACTGGCGTGTATGACGCTGCTGCGGCACCCGCTAGCGGCAGTAGGGAACAAAGCCGGATTGCCTTGATTCCCTAGATTCGGACGCATTCTGTTCTGCTTTAGTTCCAACTGCTAACACGGACCCGAATTGGGGCCATCTCGTGTATTGCTTTGATACAGCCCACCAATTCCCGATTTTCTCGATTCTCACCGCCAAGGACCCGATCGAGCCCCGCTCAAGCTGCGCAACGTTAACGAAACCTTTCACCCCGCCGCGTCCCGGATTGGGGCGGTCAATGGCTTTTTCATCAATTTTGATCGGGTCGGCCGCAAGCGCGGCGCGGCGCTCACTCCTAACGCGCAGAAAATATAGCGTGATTTTCCGTTTACAGTCGGTTCACAACCGCGCCGATTCCCCCGGGCGGGACGGCAAATTCAGACCTCGTTAAGGTTCCTGAACCGATTTTCGTCGATTTCTCGCCAGCAGATGTGGCGCAAGGCAGGCACTTGCGCCAAACGTCATACCGGTGCGCTATAGGCAGTAGGGAACAAACACAGACTCAAGGGAGCGCATCGATTCGGTCTGACTTTGTTCTCGTTTCGTACGAAACCCTAACTGCGGTGAATTTTGACTTTCCCGCACGTCCCGCTACGGGACACCTTTATTTCTTTGCCTCGAGTGCCCAAATCCCAGTCATGACCCCGCGCCCGAATTCGGCTTTTGCGCACCGTGGCCACCGGCTTGCGGGGAATGGTTACGTTCAGCAAATGACAGAGAGCGTGGTTCTGCCCGCTCGGCAGTGCGCCCCGGAGGACGATGGACGCTAGTTATCCTCAATCCCTCAAGGCGATTCTCGGTCCCACCAATACCGGCAAGACGTTTTTTGCTATCGATCGGATGCTCTCGCACGCCACCGGCATGATCGGCCTGCCGCTGCGGCTTTTGGCCCGCGAGGTCTATCAACGCGTCGTCGAGCGCGTCGGCGCGCAGGCCGTGGCGCTGGTCACCGGCGAAGAGCGCATCGTGCCACCCAAGGCGCGCTACTGGGTGTGCACTGTGGAGGCCATGCCGCTCGACATCAAGGTTGAATGCCTCGCCATCGACGAAATCCAGACCGCCATCAGCTTTGATCGTGGCCATGTCTTCACCAACCGGCTGCTGCATGCCCGTGGCCTGCAGGAAACCCTGCTGCTAGGCTCCGCGACCATGGTGCCGGTGGTGCGCCACCTGCTGCCCAATGCCGAGATCATCCACCGCCCGCGGCTGTCCGAACTCACCTACGCCGGTTCCAAGAAGATCAGCCGGCAGCCGCCCCGTTCGGCCATAGTCGCCTTCTCGGCCTCCCAGGTTTACGCCATCGCCGAACTCCTCCGGCGTGAGCGTGGCGGCGCCGCAGTGGTGATGGGCGCGCTATCGCCGCGCACCCGCAACGCCCAGGTCGATCTTTACCAGAACGGCGACGTGGATTTCCTTGTGGCGACCGACGCCATCGGCATGGGCCTCAACCTCGACGTCCACCACGTCGCTTTCGCCGATGACACCAAGTTCGACGGCCACCAGACCCGCCCGCTGACGCCGGCCGAATTCGGCCAGATTGCGGGCCGCGCCGGGCGGCACCTGCGCAACGGCACCTTCGGCATCACCGGCAACGCCGACGATTTCGACCAGGAACTGGTGCAGCGGCTGGAAGCCCACGATTTCGAATCGATCAAGGTGTTGCAGTGGCGCAACCCCGACCTGGATTTCAGATCGATCGACGCATTGCGCCAAAGCCTTGATGTCACACCCGGCAGCCGCGCACTGACCCGCGTTCCAGTCGCCACCGACCAGCATGCGCTGGAGTTCCTCGCCCGCAACGAGGCGGGGCGCTTCGCGACCAGTCCGGACACCGTGCGCCTGCTCTGGGAATGCTGTGGTATTCCGGACTACCGCGATATCTCGCCCGCCCAGCACGGCGAGATCATCACCCGGATCTATTCGGACCTGATGCGGCATGGCAAAGTAAGCGCAGACTGGATTGCCGAGCAGGTGCGCTTCTGCGACAATACGGTTGGCGACATAGACACCTTGTCCAACCGGATCCGCCAGGTTCGGACTTGGACCTTTGTCGCTAACCACAGGAATTGGCTTGAAGATCCGACCCATTGGCGTGAAAAGACCCGTGACATAGAGGACCGCCTCAGCGACGCCCTGCACGAGCGACTGACACAGCGCTTCGTTGATCGTCGCACGAGCGTCCTGCTCCGTCATTTGAGAGACAAACGTATGGCACTGCCTGAAATCAACGCGTCCGGCGAAGTTTCCCTCGAGGGACATTTGATCGGCAAGATAGAGGGGTTCCGCTTCACCCTCGCCCGCTCCGAAGAAGGCGATGCCAAAGGCCTCCGCACTGCTGCCGGGCAGGTTATCGCACCGGAAATCCATCATCGCGCCGATCGGCTTGCCGGGGCGCCGAATGAAGAATTCATCCTCGCCACGGATGGCTATGTCCGATGGCGCGGCGAGATCGTCGCCAACCTCGCCGAAGGCGACCAACTGCTGGCCCCGCGGCTCATTATCCTTGCGGACGAGAGCCTCTCAGGACAGGATCTCGAGCGCGTACAGGAGCGCCTGTCGCTCTGGCTGCGTCATGCCATCAACACCCAACTCGAGCAGATCACTGCGCTCGCCGAGCCCGCCGATCTCGAAGGCGCCGCGCGCGGCATTGCCTTCCAACTTTCGGAAAACCTCGGCCTGCTGCCCCGCTCGGCAGTGTCCGAGGAAGTGAAGGGGCTCGATCAGGACGTGCGCGCCAAGATGCGCAAGCACGGCATCAAGTTCGGCGCCTACCACATCTACCTGCCCCAGAGCCTGAAGCCGGCGCCCCGCGAGCTTGCGCTGATTCTTTTCGCGCTGAAGCATGGCGGCATCCGCCAGCCGGGCGTCTCGGAACTGCCGCACATCGTGCTTTCGGGCCGCACGTCGTTCCTCATCGATCCCGAAGTCGATCCGCGGCTCTATGAAGTCGCCGGCTTCAAGGTCGCCGGCAAGCGCGCCGTCCGCGTCGATATTCTCGAACGGCTGGCCGACATCATTCGCCCGCTGATCGCCATCGATCCGAAAAAGCATGTCGGCGAAGTGCCGGTCGGCGCCGCCGAGGGCAATGGTTTCCGGGTTACCGTGGAAATGACCTCGCTGCTCGGCTGCTCGGG
>JAQGKB010000225.1 GCA_028290345.1 Hyphomicrobiales bacterium
CGAGGGCCGTGCAATTTGGCGCTCCCTCCCCCGTGTGGGGAGGGAAGGCGGCAGCCAAGGGTGGGGGTGGGCGGCGAGCGCAGAAAGGCTGGATTACCACCAGCCTACTTCAGCGCCTTCGCCTCGCTCCGCATCCGATTGACCATCGCCACCAGCCCATTCGACCGCTGCGTGGACAAATGCTCGCGCAACCCCAGTTCGTCGAGCACGACAATCGCGTTGGTCTCGGCGATTTCTTTCGCCGGCCGGCCGGAGTAGAGCGCGATGAGGATGGCGACGAGGCCCTTGACGATCAGGGCGTCGGAATCGCCGCGAAAGGTCAGCGACGGGGTGCCGGCGGCTTCGCCCGTGCCGGAAACCAGCCAGACTTGCGAGACGCAACCATTGACCTTGTTGGCAGCCGTGCGCTCGTCGTCGTCGATCGGGGGCAGGGCCTGGCCAAGTTCGATGATGTAGCGGTAGCGATCTTCCCAATCGTCGAGGAAGCTCAGATTATCGGCGATTTCGCTGAAGGCGGCTGGCGTGCTCATGAGCTTTATCTAATGGAGCAAGGCCCCGCAGCCAACACGCTGCGCCAAAAAAAGCGAGCTGCAAGCACGGGGCAGCGTGCTTGCAGCTCAACCAGAGGCCGCATTGGAGTAGCGTCGGGGAAGTGACGCGGCCCCTGGCTTTAGCCCATCCAGTGCGGGCGCGGCCTTGGGACCGGCGCCGCCCTGTTGATCGATGAATCCTGCATGGGAGAATCGACCGATGGATTTGCGTTTGCCGCAACGGCGAGTTTGGGCTTCGCCGCTGCGCAAGTGAGAAGCGGGCAATCGCTCTTGAGGATCTGCGCGACGATCATCTGTTGCCCCGCCGCCATGGCCTGCGAAGACACGGAAGCGGCAGCAGCACCCAGATCGACGTCTTTCGGGTGCACTACGATGAAGGCCACGGTGAGCCAGAATGCAGATTTTACAAGAAACATTTGCCCCTGTTCCTGTGTCGAGGCTGCGTTCTGCGGCCTCGTTTCATGGGCCAATGTAACCGTGCCGACTTAAAGGCCGGTACGCCAATTCAATGCAATTTTACGCAATATAGTGCCGGGGCAATGTGCCGCCTCGGGCAAGGTCTTGTTTACGCTGTTGCCAGAAAGCGGCGGCAAAACCGGAGATCAGCGGGGGCATCGCCGCTCCGGCGCCTTTCACTTAGCGCACTCTTAAGCCTTCAATGGGAAGGGTGGAAACAACAGGGCGATTAGGCCCGGAGCGAGTCCGAGTAATGCGCAGTCTGTTCTCTTTTGCCATGAGAAAAGAGACGACCCCGCCCGCCGCAGCGTCGGCCGGGCAGCCCGAAATCCTGCGCCGCAGGGCGTTGGCCACCAATTCCCATTTGCTGCTGGCCGCTAGCTTCGTGGCCGCACCATTTGCGCTTTTCGGCATGATCCATGGCGCCGCGATGCCATTCGCCATCGTCGTTATCGGCCTCGCGCAGGGAGTTTTGAGCCTTGGCCTGCAGCAGCGCGGCCATCACGATGGCGCCGCCGCGACCCTGGTGCTGGGCACCATGCTCGCCGGCTTTATCATGACCATGACCGACCCCGGCTTTGCCGATTTCGGCCTCGCCGTGGCCTTGCTTGGCCCAATCCATGCGTCGCTCCTCGCCGGCCCGCGGCTGCAGCAGCGCAGCTGGGCACTGCTCGCCGGCATCGTCGCTCTCGGCGCGTTCAATACGTCACCGCTGCGCTTCTGGCCCGATCTCTACCGGCCCGAATTCGGCCTCGTCGGCGGCATCGCCTTTGCCGTGATCGCGGGCACGGTGGCCCATTCGGCCAGCCGCGTGAGCCGGGCCTTCGAAGTTTACGACAAGTCGCAGATCAATGCCTACCGGCACCTGATCGAGCACGTGCAGGATGCCGTGCTGCGCTTTTCCCCCGAGGGGACCCTGCTGTTCATCTCGCGCTCGAGCGAAGCCCTGTTCGGCTGCCGCCGCTTCGAAGTCGCGGCCGGTGGTCTGGCGGAACGCATTCATGTCCTCGATCGGCCGCTGTATCTGACGGCGTTTTCCGACGTCAACCAGGGTGGCAAATCTCGCACCGTCGAAGTCCGCATGCGCCGCGACGATCCTGCCGGTCCCGCCCGGGCGCCGCAATATATCTGGATCGAGATGGCGTTGTCCCCGGTGGTGGAGAGCGACAAGCCGGTCTCGCACTACGAGATCGTGGCGCTGCTGCGCGATATCACCGATCGCAAGGACCGCGATATGGAGATGCGCCAGGCCCGCAAGGCGGCCGAAGAGGCGTCCAACGCGAAGTCACGCTTCCTCGCCACCATCGGGCATGAACTGCGCACGCCGCTGAACGCCATCATCGGCTTTTCCGAGATGATGACCAGCGATATCGGCGGCGAGCTGTCCCCGACCCATCGCGAATACGCATCCCTGATCGGGCAGAGCGGCCACCACCTGATCGAGGTGGTGAAGATGCTGCTCGACATGTCGCGCATCGAAGCGGGCAAGTTCGAATTGCAGACCGAGCCGTTCCAGCCCGATGCTATCGTTGCGCCCTGCCTGCAGATGGTCGAAGGCCTCGCCGTGCGCAAGCAGGTGTGGATCGTCACCGATATGCCGCGCGCGCTGCCAGCGATGGTTGCCGACGAGCGCGCCTGCCGGCAGATTTTGATCAACCTGCTGTCCAACGCGATAAAATTCAGCCACGAGCAGGGCATCGTTACCGTATCGATGCGGCGGCAGGGGCAGGCCATTAATATCTCGGTCAGCGATCGCGGCATCGGCATGGGGCCCGACGCGGTCAGCCGCATTGGGGAAGCATTTTTCCAGGCCCAGTCGGGCCTCGCACGTGAATATGAGGGCACCGGGCTCGGGCTCTCGATCGTCAAGGGCCTCGTCGAGTTGCACGGCGGCACGCTGCACGCAGCCTCGGAAGCAGGCCTTGGTACAACCATGACGGTTTTACTGCCCATAAACGGTCCGGCAATAAAAGTGGAGGACACTGGTTCCGTGACCCCGCTTCACCGCGAACCGGCACAGCAGCAAATTCCTTCATGGCACGACGAAAAAAGAAAAGCACAATGACCGCAACCGTCTTTACGCAGCTGCCACTGGCGGCCGGCAGCGCCGTCGCGAGTTCGTTGGGGCGCGGCGGCGCCTGGGCGCTTGGCCATTTCATGCGCGCCCCGCTGCGCTATACCGGCATCCTGGCGCTGCTCGGCCTGTCGCTGGCCGGCGCCAGCAATGCGCTCTATTTCCAGACTCATCGCCATCCGGCGCCAATGTTCGCGCCGGCTCCCGCCGCTGTTGCTCCCGTGAAGGCTCCGGCAGCCGCCGCTCCGGTCCGGCCAGCGACGCGCCGCAAGCCGCAATCGATCTCGAGCATCGTTTCGGGCGATACCACCGGCAGCCTGCCGGCGCAGGCGCAACAGCCCGCCGCCGGGCCAATGGGCAATGCCGATGTGTTCGCGCTGCAGCAGAAATTGCAGGCCTTCAGGCTCTTCAACGGTGCCCCCGACGGCTACTATGGCCCCAAGACCGCCAACGCCATCCGCGCCTTCGAGCAGCAGGCGGGGATGAAGCCGCAGGGTGCGCTGAGCAAGGAAGTGGCGGCGGCCATCATGCAGGCGCAGCTTCCGGCGCCCCAGCCGGTACCGCAGCCCATGCCGCAGGTCGCCGAACTACAGGCGCCCGAACCGGTGCCGGATAGCCAGCCGGTGCAGGCGCTTGCCCAGGAACAACAGCCGCAACCGCAGCCGCCGGTGCAGGTCGCCGATGCGCAGCTTCCGCCGCCTCCGGCGCCAATGCTGATGCAGGAGCAGCAGCCGGCCCCGCTCGCGCTCGATACGCCGCAGCCGGTGCAGGTCCAGCCGCAGCCGGCGAATGCCCGGCCGCAACTGGTTGGCCGCGTGGCCAGTGCCGATAGCAACTTTCCCGATCAGGTGTTGAACGCTGCCGCCGATACCGCCGCCGGCGCCTTCGATGCTGTGAGCTCGATGGTGTCCGATGTCGCCAGCACCCGCGGCACCTCGACCCAGGCGCAGAATCGCGTGCCCGCCAGGCCGGTCACTCATCCCGAAATTCCGCCGGCAGCCGTCGCCAGCGTGACGCCGGCCCCGGCGCCTGTCGCGGTCGCGACTCCCGCCGCCCCGGTCTCGCCGCCGGTGATCTTTGCCCCCAACACCAGCCCGACCGACGTGGCGCTGGTGACCAAGGTGCAACGCGGCCTCTCCAGCCTCGGGTTCCTCGCCGGCACCATCGACGGCGTCGCTGGCGAATCGACCGCCAAGGCCATTCGCAATTTCGAGGTCTACTACAACTACAAGGAAACCGGTCGCGTCAGCCCGCAACTGCTCACCTTGCTGCAGCAAGCCGGGGCCGTTATCTAAGGGCCTCCGCCACCCTGGGGTTGCAGACCCATGTCGCCGCTCCGTTCCGATCTCTGGACTTCGGCGTTTGTCCGCCGCCACAACGATCTCGGCCACATCTGCGTCGTCTCCCGGCGCGGCGATCCCGTGGCCGGGCAGATCTTCATCGAAGTCGACCACCTCAACGGCACCGCCTCCCTGTTCACCCCCACACCCAGCGCCGCCCGAGCCGACGAGGATGCGGCCGACTGGGTATTCCAGACCCGCTTCGACAAGGTCGAGCCGAGCAAGATCCGCGACCGCATCGCCCAAGAACTCCGTTTCGATCCGGATCTATGGGTGCTGTCGCTGGAGATGCGGGGTGGGGAGTATGGGATGAAGGTGGTGGCGTAGGGCGCAAGCGGCGCGACCCCCACTGCCAACTCACCATGAGGGCTCATGGCCCGCTAGCCATGAGGGCTATCCCCTTACGGCCCCCACCACTCGTCGGCCTCGCGCCCCCTCGGTCGTCACCCTCGGGCTCGACCCGAGGGCCCAGACTGCGTGCGCTAGTGTCCGGCGCAAGCCTGGGTCCTCGCATCAAGTGCGAGGATGACGAATGAGGCGGTGGCGGTCGATCGGGAGTGGGAAAATTCCTTCGGAAGACCTCCCCACGAACACTCAAACTTACCCCGCCCGGCGCAGCCCGATCCTTGCCAGCGCCGCGATCGCTTCGTCGACGATGGGGTTGTGTGCCGGTTGCATGAGGGCGCGGCGGCGGGTTTCGGGGGTGGAGGGTTTGTATTGCGGCTTGGTGAGGTCGAGCAGGTTCACGTCGCCACGCCAGGCGCTCATCAGGAACGTCATGGCGTCGACGCTTACATCGTCGAACATCTTCGAGAACGCCGATAGCGTCTTGGAGCGGTCGGCATCGTGCGAGGTGGCGTGGATCAAAACCTTGAGGCCATCATGCACGGTGCAGCCGAAGGCGCGCAGCACCACGAAGAGGGCCGCGCCGCTGGTGTCGTGCGCGATCTGCCCGCAGCGCACTTCGTCGAGGCTGGTGATCTGGTGTAGCAGCCGGGTGACTTCCGGACGGCGGTTTTCGGTGAAGAGCTTCATCAGGGCGCGACTGAGTTCGCCGGTGGCCACCGAGATTTGCTCAAGCGTGCGCTTGATCGGCGCATCGGGCGTCTCGCGCAGCGCGAACGACTGGATCACCTTCATGCGATCGGATTCGTTGAGATCGAAAAAGGCCGGCGCCAGCAGGGCGCAATCGAAGTCGGGCCGTGCCGCCAGCGACCAGGCGACCTGGTGGTCCATCTGCGCCGAACGGGCCAGCGCGCTCAGATAGGGGCCGCGCGGGGCGATGCTCATATTGGTGGCGAGGGCGCGATAAACTTTTCGCGAGTTCATTTGGAACAGCTTGGCCAGCACGACATTGGTCAGGTCGCCGCGCCGGGCAATGGCGGCGGCGGTGATGACCTCATTGCTGTCGATGACCTTGAGCAGCGCCTGCTCGGAAAGCTTTGGCGCGACCACCAGGAAATCCGGCAGGTCCTCGCCCAGGTGCGAGATGACCAGATCTTCGAGGGCACTCGAAAGGATTTCCGAGCGGCCGAGCGTTGCCGCGGCCTTGGCCCGCGCGGCAGGTGAGGCCTGTGGGAACAACCGCTGCGCCAGGGTTTCGAATTGCTCGATCTCCGCCAGGGTCGGCCGGCCGCGGCGCGCATAGGCGTCGCATGCCGCCACGAGCAACGTGTTGGTTCGATCGACCCCGCCGGTCTCGATCAAAAGCTGAAAAGTCTCGTAGGGCTGAAAGCCGATCATCTTATTCCCTGGGGCGCGATTCCCGCGCGATCTCTTAGGAGAGACTATTTCCGCAAATTCGTTAGCAGAGTGTTAACCTTGACGATCTCTTAATAACGACAGGAGCAAATCAGCTCGTTTGTCGCCATTGCCCCATTTCGGGCCAGTGCCGGCGTCTGGATCGGGGCAGGGGGCGGCTTGGGAAATCTGGTTAACTTCAACGGTCGCCGGCGGCGCCTGCGGCCCAAACCTCCTGCGCAGCGCGAGGCTCAGATCCTGATCTTCACGGGCGTGCAATATCAACGTGGCGCGCCGCTGCCGGGCGATCGCACCGATCCGGCGAGGCCTAAGCGTAAACGTGGTTGATTCTCGTCCTGTTCTCCGCCTGGCAGCGATGCTCGGGCTGCTGGCGCTGGGCGCCTGTGCCCGCCCCATCGGCGATTTCGGTCGCGCCGAGACCACCTTCACCCACGATGTGGCGATGCCGGCAATTGGCGCCGCGCGCACCCAACTCGAAGACCGGCCGTTTTCGGGCTTCAACCGCACCGACCAGGAGAACGCGATGCAGGACCGCATCTGGCGCTTCCTCGTCGCGTCGCACAGCCACGACTGGTTCTATGATATCGCCATGGAACTGAAGCGCACCGGGCTCTCCACCGCCTCGGACCGGCGCTTCTCCACCGACCGCTACTACAAATGGCTGCACGGCACCGCCTACGCCTCGTCGGCGGTGCGCTACGCGACGCTCGCCAGCGATATCGACGCCGATCTCGCCACACTGCCGGAGACGTTCAAATCCATCTGCGCGGTGATCGAGGTCGATCGCGAGCGCAAAGTTGCGGCTTCGGGCATCGCCAGCCTCGATGATCCGACCAGCCAGGCCGTGTTCGCCCGCAAGGCGGAGAACAACGACGCCATCGGCTGGTTCACTCGCTCCCTGCGCTACCGCTATGAGTCTTATTCCTATGCCCTCGACCACCTTCTGGTGGAAACCCCGCACCCGCAAGGCGAGGGCGTCGATGCCCGGCTAAGCGACCTCGACCAGTTCGTGATCGCGGCCGAACACGGCCAGTTCTGCGCCCCGGCATCCGGCTCGGCGCCCCCTCGCGCCGGCATGCGCCCCATCCCCTCCCGCTACGCCCGGCCGGTCGGCAGCAATGCGGGGAGCTGAGCCCGCAAGGTTCGCTGGTGACCCGAGACGGCATCATTCCCGCCTGCGCGGTGAGAGAGCGCTGCCCTCTCAAGACCCACCATTGATGTTGCCGCACTGGATCGCCCCCAGCATCTTCTCATAGCGCTGGCGCACGGCGGGGTAAGGCGGAGCCAGTCGCACCACGACGAAGACGTCGTTGCTGTTGGATTGGACGATCAGCAAGCCCTCGGCGATATCGAGTTTCTGTTGGGCGAGCAGCCGGGTTTGGGCGTCGTTGAAGATGCCGAGGTCCAGCGTCTGGCCGATGCCGTCGCGATTGGTGGTCGAATAGATCACGGCGCCCGCGCGGTTGTAGACGGCGAGCGACCAGAATGCGTCGGGCAGGGTGCCGCTGACGACGCCGGGGCCGGTGCCGAGGTTCATCTGGCACACGGCGTATGACAGTTCGGGATCGAGCCGCAACGGGTTGGGCGCGCCGGCGGCCACGGCGGGCAGTACCACGGCCTTGTTGTTGGCGCCCAGTTCGGCGACGCGGCTCCAGACGTCGCGGCTGGCCAGGGCCGGCAGGCTGAGGATGACCACGAGGTGGATCAGCACGCCGGCGAGAACGCCGGCCAGCATCCAGAGCACGATGCGCATCATGAGCACGCCTCCCGCAGGATGGCGGGCAGGGCGTCGACGCCGCCGGCAAAGCCGGAAAGCACGGCGGCGGTATCGTAGAGCGTCAACACCAGCGAGAACGGTCCGTCGCCGGCGATCTCCAGCCAGTTGCGCGGGCTGAGCCTCTTGGCGACATAGACCACGGTTGCGCCGTCATTGGCGCGGGCGATGCGGGCGCTCTGGATCGATGCCGGGCCACCCGGCCGGGCAATGTTGATACCATCGGACGCGGTCGCGGCCAGCGTCCAGAACGTCGCGACGGGCGTGCTGCCATCGATCCGGTAGCGGCAGCGCCGGTCGAGCGGCTTGCCCTCGCTATCGCTGGTGGCGACGAATTGCAGGCCCTCGCTCTGGCCCAGTTGCAGCGCCCCATTTCGGGCCATGTAGGCGCGCGTATAGGGATCGGGCGCGGGCATGCCCACCGCCGGCCAGGCGGTCCACGGGCCGACGCGCAACGCTCCGAACAGGCGTCCATCGCTGAGCGCGAAATAGCTCAGCCCGAAACCAATGACGAGCGCGATGGCCGCGGCCAGCACAAAATGGGCCAGAAACCGCACCTAGTTGCTCGTGACCGGCTGGGTGACCGTCAGCGAGGCCTGATCGGCCGTAGGCTTGGCGGTCTTTATCGAGGCATCGAGCATATCGGCGAGATCGAGCAGTTTCAGCGCCGCTTCGGGGCTGAGCGTGGGCGGTCGTTCGGCCTGTACCGGCGTCGCGGGCGCGTCGGCCGCGGCCGTCGTGACCACGAACGGGACCGGCTTTACGTCCACACCCGGCACCGGCTTGATCTCGATATTGGTGTGGGCATATGCCATGAATTTCTGCCAGGCCGTAGCCGGCCAGGTGCCGCCGGTGATGTTGTTGGTGGCGCTGTAATCGTCATTGCCCATCCAGACCGTGGCGACGTAGTTGCCGGTGAAGCCGCAGAACCAGGCGTCGCGGAAGGAACTAGTAGTGCCGGTCTTGCCCAATACCGGAACCCCCGGCACGTCGGCGCGCCGGCCGGTGCCGCTGGTGACCACGGCGCGCATCAGCTGCCGCATGTAATCGACCGTCTGGTCGCTGAGGACCTTTGTCCGCGGCGCATTGACGTCGGCCTCGTAAATGGTCTCGCCCCGCAGCGTCGAAATCTTGGTGATGCCATAGGCTGGGGTCTTGTAGCCGCCGCTGGCGATCACCGAATAGGACGAAGCCATGTCGATGACGCTGACCGACGCGACGCCGAGCGCCAGCGAGCGGGTGACCGGGAAATCATTGGTGATGCCCATGCGGTGCGCCATATCGGCGATCGGCTGCCGCCCGGTCTTGATCGACAGGTTCACCGCCACCGTATTGAGCGATTCGGCGAAGGCGTGCTGCAGGTTGACCTGCCCGGCGAAGGCGCGCTCGAAGTTCTGCGGGCACCAGTCGCCGATGCAGATCGGCCGGTCACTGATCGTCGAGGTGGGTTTCAGCCCAAGCTGTTCGAACGCGGTGGAATAGACGAAGAGCTTGAACGACGAGCCGGGCTGGCGATTGGCGATGATCGCACGGTTGAACTGGCTCTTGCCATAGTCGACGCCGCCGACCATGGCGCGCATCGCCCCGTTCGGCTCGGTGACCACCATCGCGCCCTCGCTGATCTTGGCCTGCTCGCCATTGTCGCGGATGACCGAGGTGACCGCGTCCTCGGCGTAGGATTGCAGCACTGGATCGATGGTGGTGCGCACCACGAGATTAGCGCTGTCCGTCTTGCCGGCCACCAGTTGCTTGGTCTGATCGAAGGCCCAGTCGAGGAAGTAGTTCGGCGAGTTGACGGTCGCGCTGCGATCCACCGGCGTTGCCGGGTTGCGCCGCGCCGCGGTGACCTGGCCTTCGGTCAGGAAGCCCGCATCGACCATGTTGGAAAGCACCTGGTTGGCGCGCCCGCGCGCCGCGGCTAGGTCGACGTGCGGCGCATATTTTTGCGGCGCCTTGAACAGGCCCGCCAGCATAGCCGCCTCGGCAAGGTTGATGTCGGTGACCTTCTTGCCGAAATAGAATTCGGCGGCCGCCGCCACCCCGACATTGCCGCCGCCCATATAGGCGTGGTCGAAATAGAGTTTCAGGATCTCATCCTTGCTGTAGTGGCCCTCGAGCCACATGGCGAGGAAGGCCTCCTCGATCTTGCGCTGTACCGTGCGTTCCGGCGAGAGGAACAGGTTTTTGGCCAATTGCTGGGTCAGCGACGAGCCGCCCTGCCGCACGCCATCGGCCTGCGCATTGGTGACCAGTGCGCGCGCGGTGCCCCAGACGTCGATGCCGAAATGCTCGAAGAAGCGCCGGTCCTCGGTCGCGATGGTCGCCTTGATCAGGTAGTCGGGCAGCTTGCTCAGTGGATAGGAATCGTCGGCCCTAATGCCGCGCCGCCCGATCTCGTCACCATAGCGATCGAGGAACACCACCGAATAATCTTCCGGCTTGCTGAAGGTGCCCGACGCCGTGGCATCGAACGCCGGCAGGGCCAAAACTGTCATCAGCACCGCGCCGATGGAGCCGAAGGTGAAGGCGTCGGACGCCAGTTCCACGAACAGCCGCTTGAGGCCGCTGACGTGAAAGATCGACATGAAGTCCTGAAAGCGCGTATACCCGCGCCCAAGCGAGTGCCAGAACTCGTAGATTGCGGTATCGAGCCACGCATCGGCATCGAGCATGCGCGACTTTTTAGGACGCTTCTGTTTGTGGTAGAACGGGTCCTGCACCGATAACCTCTCCCGCGTCGCCAATGCCGATTGTCCGCAATTATCGGGTTCTAAGCAAGGCACTCGCTCGAATATGATCAGCCTATACCCAAAGCAAGTGCAAACCCTGAACGAGTAAGACGCAATGGCCTTCTGGGACGAAAAGCCGCTTAGCGAAATGAGCCAGACGGAGTGGGAATCGCTCTGCGACGGCTGCGGGCGCTGCTGCCTGGTCAAGCTCGAAGACGACGATAGCGGCGAGATCATCACCTCCGACGTGCGCTGCCAGCTGCTCGACGGCGACACCTGCCGGTGTACCGACTACCCCAACCGGCAGAAAAAAGTGCCCGATTGCATCAAGCTGACGCCGGAAAACGTCGCGACCATCAAATGGATCCCGACGACCTGCGCCTATCGGCGGCTGGCCGAAGGCAGGGGTCTCGCCTGGTGGCATCCGCTGATCTCCGGCGACCCCGAAACCGTGGTCGCCGCCGGCGTTTCGGTCCGCGGCCGCACGTTCGATGAACGTGAGATCAAGCCCGGCGAATGGGAAGAGCACGCGGTCGACTGGCCCGAATGGGAACCGCCGGAGGGGATTTAGGGGTGGAGGTGCGAGCTTAGCGCAGCGGTTGCGCACGCACCCGCCCCAAGCCCCCCAACCGTCCCACTATTCGCCATCCTCGGGTCGAGCCGAGGGTAACGACCGGGTTAGGGAGATGTTTGGTGCCGCAGCACCTCAGACCCCAGGCACCTCACCACCCTCTCATTCGTCATTCTCGCGCTTGACGCGAGAACCCAGGCTTGTGGCAAGCACCACCGCATGCAGTCTGGGCCCTCGGGTCGAGCCCGAGGGTGACGACCGGGTGGGGGAGTGGTGGGGTGGGGTGGTGACGAGCGGTGGCGAGGTCTCGAGCGGTGGGGAGCAGCCCTCGCACCCGCTTCCCGCCGCAACTTATCCCTCTTCTCCCCCCGTGTCGGAGCAGGGCTATAGTTTGGGTATGGTCGCAGAAGTGGGGCCGGAGAGTTCAGGCTTCGCTGGCGTCGTCGACTTCGCGAGAGCGGAAGACGTCGCGGATGCGGATGTTGAAGAAGCGGCCTTTGGACAGCGCCAGCCGGAACGCCTCGGCAGTTTCGGGCGGCACGTCGAAATAATCGTAGCGCTTGCCGCTCGGCACGAACCAGATCGAGAGCGTTCCCGTCTGGGGATCATACGAGCTTTTCCGGACCACCGATGATGGCATCGCTTGCCTCCTCCTGAGGAAAAATTCCAGCGCGACGATTTGGTTGCGATCTTATCCCCGCGTGCCGGTGATGTCCCATAGTTCGGCTACGGTCGAAGAATTGGGACCGCCGGCCGGCGCCTGATCTTGTGAGCCCCTTTTGACCAAAGCAAAACCTTTCAAATCGAGCCCCGATTGGGCGGCGGTACAAGCCGACTATGAGAGCGGGCGCGACACCCTTGAAATCCTCTACCTCCGCCATGGCGTGACGGCATCGCAGTTCCGCAATGCGCGGCAGCGCGGCGGCTGGGTGTTGCGCAAGAACCCGCTGGCCGCAAGCCGGAGCCACCTTATTTCACGCCTTTTCACCATCCTCGAACGGCAGATCACACACATGGAAGACGACAAAACCGCCAACGGCGACAAGGAAGTGACGCTGCTGGGCACTCTGGCCCGCAACCTCGAAAAGCTGATGAACCTGCAGGATGCGGACAAGGGATCCCGAAGCAATGACAAGAAAGCCGGCGACCTGGCCGACCTCCGCAAGCGACTTGTGCAGCGCATTGGCGAGCTTAAGCGCCGCTGAGATCGAGCTGCTGGTTATCGGGCTCAGCCCCGATGAGGTCGAAAATCTCGTTTTCGGCTGGCCGATCTGGGCCAGGCCGGGGCAATTGCCGCCGGACGGCGATTGGACCACCTGGCTGGTGATCGGCGGGCGTGGCTCCGGAAAAACCCGGGCCGGCGCCGAGTGGGTGCGGGCG
>JAQGKB010000357.1 GCA_028290345.1 Hyphomicrobiales bacterium
CCGGTCTTTTCTACCTCTTCGAGGCTCGGGTAGTCCGAGCGCCGGAAGGTTTCGGCCACCATCTGCTTGTCGGTCATGCCAAGGCTTTGGTGCTCGATGCCAAGCCGCCGGCAAAGCTCGTTGATCACCGCAAAGTTGGAGCGAGCCTCGCCGGGCGCCTCGACCAGTGTCGGCCCGTAGAGCACCCGGGTGTGCCCGCCTCGGGTGTAATAATCATTGTGCTCGAGAAACATCGTGGCGGGCAGCACGATATCGGCCAGTTCCGCCGTTTCGGTCATGAACTGCTCGTGGACGATGGTGAACAGGTCCTCGCGCTCGAACCCGGCGCGGGTACGCGTCTGGTCCGGAGCGACCGATGCCGGGTTGGTGTTCTGGATCAACACCGCCTTTACCGGGGGCCCGCCGAGTAGCGCCTTTGCGTCGCCGGTGAGAACGGCGCCGATCTGCGACATGTCGAGCCAGCGGGCATCGCCCTTCGCCATCTCTGGGGCGGTGATCACGGATTTGTCCAGCCCCCAGGCGCCGCTATGCGAATGGAAGGCGCCGCCGCCGCGATGCTGCCAGGCCCCGGTCATTGCCGGAATGCAGAGCGCGGCGTGCATGTTGGTTGCGCCGTTGCGCTGCCGGGTAAAGCCGTAGCCGAGGCGGAAATAGCTTCTGGGCGTCGTGCCCACCAGGCGCGCGAAGGCTTCGATTTCGGCGACCGAAAGCCCGGTGATCGCGGCCGCCCACTCCGGCGTCTTCGACTGAAGATGGGCTCGAAAACGCTCGTCAAAATCGGTGAATTTCTGCATGTAGCCGAGATCAGCGAGGTTGTCGCGCAGCAGCACGTGCATCACGGCCACGGCCAGCGCGCCATCGGTGCCGGGGCGGATGATCAGGGCCATGTCGGCCTGCTCCATTGTCGCCGTGCGGTAAATGTCGACCACCACCAGCTTGGCGCCGCGCTCCTTGCGGGCGCGGATGGCGTGGGTCATCACGTTGACCTGGGTGGTTACCGCGTTGGTGCCCCAGATGACAACGCAGTCGCTCTCGGCGATCTGCTCGGTACTGACCCCGGTCAGCCAGCCGGTGCCGGCGATGTAGCCGGGCCAGGCCGTGCCGGTGCAGATGGTGTCGTACTGGTTGGAATAGCCCTTGGCGTGTCGCAACTTGTTGATGCCGTCGCGCTGCACGTGGCCCATGGTGCCGGCATAGTAGTAGGGCCAAATGCTCTCGGCCCCGAACTCGGACTCTATCGTCGATAAGCGAGCAACGATCTCGTCGAACGCTTCGTCCCAGGAGATGCGCTGCCAGCGGCCCTCGCCCTTTTTGCCAACCCGGCGCTGGGGATGGAGCAATCGGTTCGGGTGATGAATCCGCTCGGCGTAGCGCGCCACCTTCTCGCAGATGACGCCAGCCGTGTAGGGATCGTCCTTGGCGCCGCGCACCCGGCCGATGGTCTTGGCATCGATAATCTCGACATCAAGCGCGCAGGTCGACGGGCAATCGTGCGGGCAGACCGAGCGGGCGACGCGGGCAATGGCGGGCTTGTTCATCCGAATCCGTTGAGCTCAATCAGCGGTCGAACATTAGGCCCTTCCCCGCGCGCCTGATAGCCGGATTTTCCTAGGCCGGGACGCGCGCCGCGTTAATGGCATTGCGCCGAGCCCGATCTGCGGCCGCCTTGGCCAGCGCCGCGGCGCCGGACTGATACGGCGAAAAGCTGATGCGCTGCCGATCGGTGCTCCAGATGGAAATGCCGCGCCAGGTGCTGTCGACACCGACGACGTCGCTCCAGGCGATCGTGGTACATTTGCCGGTGCCGCTACGATGTTCGATGTGCTTGCGGTTCCAGCGGATCTTCACCATCAGCGAGGTGAAGAAGATGCCTGCGGCACAAAGCGCAAAGGCGACTGCGAGCGCGAACGCAGCCATGATGTGCAGTGGGTTGGCATCGCCTCGGTTCATGAACACCACGACCGAGAGCAGCAAGGCCGAAAACGAGCCGGCGGTAAAGGCCCCGAAAAGCTCGACCGGCGAGGCGCGCAACTCTGACCATTCGCCGGTCGAAACTGCCTCCTCACCCTGCACCAAGCGCAGGCTGAGAAAAATTGCGTAGCTGAAGCTGACAATGCCGGCCAAATGGCCGAGGGATAAATGTGCCGTGGCGGGCACATGCTTTCCGATCAAGAGTAGAACGATGAGAACAAGCGGCACAGCCACTTCCTGCCAGCGTAACGTCACAAGATTCTCCAAGTCCGGGGCGTCACCGGCCCCGCTGGTGCGAAGCCGCGCCGGTTGATAGTCCACGCGCAACCGTCCGATGAGCCAATTCGGCGGATCGGGGATCGCACAGTCCTCGGCCGGTGACGCTAGTCCGGACGAGTTCCACTGATTTCTGGTGCTTCTTCAGCGCTCAGGCAAAATTATGAATATCTTAGTTGCAGGCGCGCGCCACTAACATTTTCGCGACCCCGGGCGAGGGATTTTGCCGCATCAGCATTTTTGCAACAGCGGGCGGCCCTGCCCCTACTCGGCCGGCTCGTCGTCGAACATCCCGCTGGCGAAACCATCGATGCTGCGGGCGTTCTTTTCGTGCCAGTAAGCCTCGATGCCATCGGGGCCTTTTGCTTCGGCCCAGCGGTCGAGCGTCGGGCGATCGCCCACATACGAGAACAGCGGCACGCCGTAACCGCACGAGGTCTGCACCATCTCGATGTCCAATGCCACGATCTGGCGTGCGCCGGGCGGCTCGCTGCCGCCGAACTCGGCAAGCAGCAGGCGCTCATATTCGGCGCCGCCCCGCCTGATGATCCGGCTGTGGCCATAGAGCCGCAGGATGCGCGGCGGGCCTTCGAACGAACAGAACATCAAGGTAAGGCGGCCATCCACCCGGGAATGGGCGGCGGTCTCGTTGCCGGAGCCGGTTCGGTCGAGATAGATCACCTCGTTGGGCCCGAGCACCCGCAGGCTGTCGAGGCCGCGCGGCGAGATATTGACCCGCCCCTCCGCAGCCGCCGAAGCGTTGAAGAAGATCTGCTGCTTGAGGATGAACTCGCGAAGCATGTCGTCGATTGCGGAAAACTGCTTGGCCATCGGCGGCGCTCCCTGGATCGGAGCTCCTTGGTAAGGTGGCCGGGGCACCGCTGTCCAGTGAGAGTTAGGCTGGGTCGGCGGCCTCGAGTGCGGGGTAGATAGCGCCCGTAGCCTGCTCCGCCGCCACCCAGAGTGCCGAGCGGGCCGGCCCATCGGAGGCCAGCGCGGGGCGCAGCGCCACGCGATTCTTGACGATGAACTGGCCGGTGGTTCCGGTCAGCGCCGGATCGCGCACCGCTTGCGCGATGCGGTGACCGCCCTTGCGCGCCGATTGCATCATGGTGCGGGACGCCAGGGCGAAGAACAGCCGCGACAGTCCGCGAGCATCGCGGGCAAGTGCGGTGCGCAAGAACCCAGGCGCGAGGGCATTGACGGCAATGCCAAGCGGCTTCAGGCGTTCAGCCTGCCCAATAGTCAGCATCAGGTCGGCGAGCTTGGATTGACCATAGACCTCGAAGGCATCGAACCGCCCGGCTCTATCGAGATCATCCAGTTGCACTTTGCGCAGCAGGTCGGAAGCGACGTTGACGACATGCGCTTCGCCATCGGCGCGCAGCGGCTCGACCAGCAGGCTGGTGAGCAGGAAGGGTGCGAAAACGTTGACCGCGAAGGTCATTTCGATGCCCTCGGAGGACAATTGGCGGCGATGCGGACTGATGCCGGCATTGTTGACCAGCCCGTGGATGGCCTTGTGCCGATCGGCGATGACTTGCGCAGCCAGGTGGATCTCGGACTGTGAAGACAGGTCGGCCGTCACCAGTTCGACGGCCTTGTTGCCCGAGCGCCGGATGATCTCGGCATGCGCATCGCGCGCCTTGGCGCCCTCGCGGCAGACCAGCACCAGCGGCTCGCCAAGTTCGGCCAGTTCGAGCGCCGCGGCCTTGCCGATGCCGCTGGATGCACCGGTGATGACGATGGGATTGCGTGGCATGCTGGTAGACGCTCCGCGCGCGGCCGGCGAATCCCCGCCGCTTCTTCGTCAAAGACTTAGGCGTCAATGTGCGCGAAAAATGGGCAGAACATGGGGCCGCCAGAAATAATCCGGTGCTACTTGCGATCTATGAACAGCAGGCCGCCCTTGGCCTTGTTCTCGCGCGGCGCCTCGACGATCTGGATGGCAACATTTTCCGGCTGTACGGCAAAATGCTTCACCACCGCATCGGTGATGTCCTTGACCAAGGCGCGCTTGGCATCAACGGTGCGGCCTTCGGCGGCGTAGACGATAATTTCAGGCATTTGAGGTTCTCCGACTCGGTGACCTTAGCCGAGCGGAGGCAAAAAGAAAGGTCGCGCTGTGGCGACCTTAGGAACCGATGCGCGTCAGTGCTTGATCGGGATTTTCTTGACGTTCGACTTGGCGTTGGCCGGCTTCGGAATTGTCAGCGTCAGCACTCCACGGTCAAACTTGGCTTCGACCTTGTCGGGGTCGATGTCGAACGGCAGGTTGATGGTCCGCGAGAACATCCCGTAGGAACGCTCGCTGCGATAGGTTCCGCCTCGCTTGTCCTCCCGTTCGGACTTCTTCTCGCCCGAAATGGTCAGCATCTGGTCGGCGACGGTGATCTCGACATCCTTTTCATCGACGCCGGGCAGTTCGGCGGTCACCATGAGAGCGTTGTCGGTTTCATGCACGTCGACCGACGGCAGCAGATCAAGTCCGGAGGAAGAGGAGTCGGAAAACAGGTCCGGCATCCGGGATCCCGTGCTGAAGTCGTCGAAGATCCGGTCGATCTGGCGTTGCAGCAGGTCGAAGGGGTTACGCATGCCCCTCCCACCATTCTGGCTGGGTAGGTTCGACGATGATCGCGTTGTCATCTGATTGGCCATTTGCATCTCCTTTGGAAAAACGCAGCCGGCGCCCACGGCGCGGATGCGTCACATGGTTTGGATCAACGCCGGGCGATGCGAAATGATCCGCCCGCAGGGGGATGAGGCCAAAAAAAAGACCGCCCGACGGCGGCCTTTTGTACGTGGTCTGCACACGCGGAGCGCTAGCCGACGATCTCGATGTCCGCGAAGAAGTACTTGATCTCCTGCGCGGCGGTTTCGGGGGCATCCGAACCGTGCACGGAGTTTTCGCCGACCGAAAGCGCGAATTCCTTGCGGATGGTGCCGTCAGCGGCGTTGGCCGGGTTGGTGGCGCCCATGATCTCGCGGTTCTTCAGGATGGCGTTTTCGCCTTCCAGCACCTGCAGCACGACCGGGGCCGAAATCATCGACTCGACCAGCTCGCGGAAGAACGGGCGTGCCTTGTGCACGGCATAAAAGCCTTCGGCCTGGGCGCGGCTGAGCTGGACGCGCTTGGAGGCGACGACGCGAAGGCCGGCGTCTTCGAACTTGGAGACGATCTTGCCAGTGAGATTGCGCTTGGTCGCGTCCGGCTTGATGATGGAGAAGGTGCGCTCGAGAGCCATTTTTGGTCCTTGATGTTGAGTTGCTCGATGAGGTTGGCAACACGCCCCTCACCCGGTCATGGCGACCGCCCGCGCCCATGGAAGCGCAGGAAGAAATGGTCGCGCCTTTTAGCGGGAGTATCTGACGGAAACAAGACTGGCAGCGTTGCGTGCGCAGCGGTTGCCATTCTGCTCGATAAACACTACCTACAGCCCCTGGAAATCCAAGGTTTTGCGCGCGCCATGCTGACTATCAATAATCTGACCTATCGCATTCAGGGACGTGAATTGTTCGAAGGCGCATCCGTTGTCTTGCCGACTGGCTCGAAGACCGGGTTCGTGGGCAAGAACGGCACGGGCAAGACGACGCTGTTCCACCTGATCCAGGGCCATCTGCAGGCCGATGGCGGCAGCACCGAACTGGTCAAGAAAGCCCGCATCGGCGCGGTGGCGCAGGAAGCGCCAGCGAGCGACGTGACCGTGCTCGACGTGGTGCTGGCGGCCGACACCGAACGCGCTGCGTTGCTCAAGGAAGCCGAGACCGTCACCGATCCGGACCGGATTTCGGAGGTTTACACGCGGCTCGCCGACATCGACGCGCATACTGCGGAAGCGCGCGCGTCGGCCATCCTCAAGGGTCTTGGCTTCGAGACCGACCGGCAGAATTCGCCGACGCACGAGCTATCAGGCGGCTGGCGCATGCGCGTGGCGCTGGCAGGCGTGCTGTTCGCCCAGCCCGACCTGCTGCTGCTCGACGAACCGACCAACTATCTCGATCTCGAAGGCACGCTGTGGCTGGAGCGCTATCTCGCCACCTATCCCTACACCGTCTTCATGATCAGCCACGATCGCGACCTGCTGAACAAGTCGGTCACGTCCATCATCCATCTCGAGCACAAGAAGCTGACCTTCTACAAAGGCAATTACGACACGTTTGAAACGACGCGCCGCATGCAGATGGAGCTCAACAACAAGAGCCGCGACAAGGCACTGGACCAGGTCGCGCACCTGCAGAAATTCGTCGACCGCTTCAAAGCCAAGGCTTCCAAGGCCAAGCAGGCCCAGTCGCGCATGAAGATGATCGAGAAGCTGCGGCCGCCGGCGGCGATGTTCGACGAATACTCGGCGCCGTTCACCTTCCAGCAGCCCAAGGTCGATCAGGCTTCGCCGATGATCAACCTGGAGAACGTGTCGGCCGGCTATGGCGACAAGAAGATCCTCAAGAACGTCACCATGCGCATCGATCCCGAGGATCGCATCGCGCTGATCGGTGTCAACGGCAACGGCAAGTCGACGTTCGCCAAGCTTTTGGCCGGCGACATTCCTGTGATGGGCGGCGAAATGCGCAAGGGCAAGAAGCTCGAGATCGCGCACTTCGCCCAGCACCAGATGGATAAGCTGAAGCCCGACCAGACGCCGCTCGAGCACGTCATTCCGCTGATGCCGTACGATGGCGAGGCCAAGCGCCGCTCGCGACTGGCGCAGATGGGGCTGACCAAATCGCGCATGGATACGCTGGCGAAAAACCTCTCCGGCGGCGAGCGCGCCCGGCTTTTGATGGGGCTCATCACCTTCGCCGGCCCGGGGATGATGATCCTCGACGAACCGACGAACCATCTCGATATCGACAGCCGCGACGCGCTGGTGCATGCGCTGAACGAATATGAAGGCGCCGTGCTGATCATCTCGCACGATCGCCACCTCGTCGAAGCCACCTGCGATACGCTGTGGATCGCCGCCGATGGTACGATCAAGGAACTGGACGAGGATCTCGACAGCTACCAGCGCACCATCACCGGCCAATCCAACCGCAGCGGCAATGGCGGCGGCATGTCCAAGGAAGACCGCAAGAAGGAAAAGCAGGAAGCCGCGGCCCGCCGCGAGCAGCTTGCCCCCCTGCGCAAGGCGATCAAGGATGCCGAGGAAGACTTGGCCCGGCTCAAGCGCAAGATCGCGGCCGTCGAGCGTACGCTCGATGATCCGGCGACCTACAATGATGCACAGGCTAGCGTTGCCCTTGGCAAGGACAAGGCCAAGATCGAGGCGGAGATTGCAGCGGTCGAGGAAAATTGGCTACAAATGAGCGGTGAATACGAGGAGGCATTGCGGGCTTGAGCGAGATTACCGCCGAAGATGTGATCGCCATGCTGGAACTCGAGCGGCACCCGGAAGGCGGGTGGTACCGGCAAACCTTTGCCGACACCGCCGCGGATGGCGGACGGCACCTTTCGACAGCGATCTATTATCTGCTCGAAGGCCATGATAATTCGGCCTGGCACCGGGTCGATGCCGCCGAAGTCTGGCATTGGCACGCTGGCGCCCCGCTCCGCCTGCGCCTCAGCCACGAGGGCAAGGTGATCGACGAACACATGCTCGGCTCCAACCTCAAGCGCGCTGAACGCCCGCAGGTCGTGGTGCCCAAGGGCTGCTGGCAGACCGCGAAAAGCCTTGGTGCGTGGACGCTCGTCGGCTGCACCGTGGCACCGGGCTTTCAATTTTCCGGCTTCGAGATGGCGGCCACCGGCTGGGAGCCGGGCGAGTAAGGTTCAATGAATGTTGATGGCGACGCTGACCAGATGCAGCGTCTTGCGGGCCTCGCTCGCATCGATGGCGGCATAACTCGCCTGAAGCGTTGCCTTATTGGCCGACGGCAGACGTAGCAGGTCGCGACGCATCTCGTCACAGGCCTGGTAAGCAGCAAATGTCAGGTCGAGGGCATGGCATAGGAAGGCCAGCAGTTCGCCGTTCACCTCGAAGATGGCGTCGGCGCATTTGTCCTCCGGCAGCCTCGAACGCTCGGCGAAAATCATGGCCAGCGCATGCGGCCGCCCCTCCAGCGCCAGTTTGATCGCGACGTCTTCCAGCTTGCGCGTGCCATCGGCAATCGCCTTGGCCAGCGCCTTTGCCTCCAGCTTCTGCTGTCTTGCCGCAAGCTTGCGGCCAGCCTCTTCGGATTTCGCCTTGCCAACAAGGGCCTCGAGCGAGGCGCCGTCGTCGGCAATCAATGCGGCCAGCTTGGCGCGGGCCTCCCCGGTGAGCCGGGGAAGAATCTTGAGCGCACATCCGGCCGGCATGTCGATGCGGGTCGAGAGCTTGTCCAGCAATTCATCGTCGCTCAGGGCGTGTTCTGCCAGGCGCATGAAGCCGTTCCTCGAGATTGCCGCCGTCTGGTTCGCCGTTACCGAGCGCAAGACCGGCGCCTCGCCGAACCGGATGAGGCTATCGGTCACGCGCATCGTCAGGCCGGTTTCACGTCGCGACATGGCCAGCCGGTGTGCGGTGGTCATCTGCTCGCTGACTTCGACCAAGTCGTCCTCGCTCAACAGCGGCGAGCGCTCGAGCACCGCCTGTGCCACTTCCGCTTCGGACCTGGTCATCTTGCGCATCAGCGGCAGCGACGCATTCTCGGACCGCGACAGGTGATCGGAGAGCTTCACCTTCACGTCGAGATCGAGATCATCCAGCATTGCCAGGAATATCTCGCTGAATTCGGCGTTCTTGGCCTGCCCGATACCGCTCCGCTCGGCCGCGAAGAACAAGTTGACGACGTGGTGGGCAAGCTCCCGCCGCTGCTGGTAGTTATATTCGGATCCCGACTTTTGGACGATACTCATGAAGAATACCCCACATCGCAGGCATCTGATTAGAACATTCCAATATTAACCTCTGGTAAACTCCGGAATACTGACATGAAAGGTAAAATTCTTACATTTTGCTGGATGTCTCTGCTTTATACTGTGCCACGCCCTCAGGCGTCCCGGCGCAAGCGGCGCAGGTTAAGGCCGGGCACCAACATCGGCACGGCGAACTGGTAGTCGGCGTATTCGGGAAATGTCGCCAGCAGCACCTTTTCCTCGTGGAACATGCGGCGGAACTGGAAGGCCAGCGAGGTTGCGGCGATGGCCACCGCCCACACTGAAATGTTCGAGATCACCCCGCCGATCAGCGCGACGGCTTCGCAGGCGTAGATCGGATGCCGAACCACGGCATAGGGTCCGGCAACCACCAGCTTGCGGGCCGCGGCCATGATCGAAAACGAGCGGCCGAGCCAGTAGAGGCAATAGGCCGACAGCGCCGTGCCTAGGCAAAGCAGGCACGTGGCGACCAGCCGCCACTCGACCCCGACTTCGGTTGTCGGCAGCACCATCAGGGTCAGCAGCAGGTAGGTGCCGATCAGCGCCGAAACCCGCGATTCCCAGCCGCCCGCCACTGTCTTTGCCGGCAGGCGCACCAGCGTCATCGCAATGACGAGGCAGAGGAAGGCGAGCGAGGCGACATTGGACCCCACATACAGCAGCCACTCGAAATTGCGCTGCGTGGCCCGCAACTGATTGAGCAGGCGCCACACCCCCAGCGCGGCCAGCGCGGAAAACACCGCGAGCATTGATGCGCGACCGATGAAGTCTTCGAGTTTTGGGTTCACGAATTTTCCTCGGCGGGGGCGGGTGTGGCCTCGCTGGCGCGGGACTTCGGCAGCGGCATGAAGGGCCGGACTAGCTGGCGAAAATAGTTCTGGGGCAACGGCTTATCGACGCCGTATTGCTCCGGAAACGTATTGCCGGGCAAATGCAGCGTGCCGCCCAAAAGGTCGAGCAGCGGCAGTTGAGCGGCAAAGTTCTTGTCGTAGGCCTTGCGCTCGTTGGCGTGGTGCCAATGGTGGAACTGCGGGGAGGCCACGATCCATTTCAGCGGCCCGACCGTCAGCCGGACATTGGCGTGCAGCAGCAGGGCGTGCCACTGAAAGATCATGTAGTAAATAGCGATCGCCGCCTCGGAATAGCCGAGGATGAACACTGGCAGCAGCGAAGCGGCCTTGGTCGCGATCTGATCGAGCGGATGCACCCGATAGGCCGCCACCCAATCGAGTTCCTCAATGCTGTGATGCACGGCGTGGAACTTCCACAGGAAGGGCACGGCGTGGAACGCCCGGTGCGCGAGATATTGGCCAATATCGGCGATGAGGATCACCTCCGCCGCCTGCAGCCAGAGGGGCTGCGATTGCACCGCCGGCCCGATTCCCGCCGGCAGAATAAGGCTGAAGATGGCCATGGCGACGACGAAGGTCACGGCCAGCGCCGACCGTACCAGCCAGCCGTTGACGAACAGGAACACCAGATCGTTGAGCAGCGCCTTGCGCAAGACCTTCTGACCCTTGTGGAGGGCGAAGAGGCGCTCCACCGGCACGAACACGAATGCTGTCAGCAGGACGGCCTTGAGGCCGAGCAAATCCACGAGGTTTTGCAGAATGGTCAAACTCAGCCTCGCCCGCAGGGTGCAAGGCCGTAGCTAAGCACGGGCTCGTTAACTTTCCATTGGG
>JAQGKB010000266.1 GCA_028290345.1 Hyphomicrobiales bacterium
GCCTTCAATGGCGTTTGGAAAATGCTGGACGCGCGTTGGAACGTCATCGACCACTTCAACAACACCGACATCTTGGAACATGGCGCTGAGCGGCGCCCATGGATTCTTCATTTTGCGACTTGGAAGAAACCGTGGGACTACCGTTATCCGAATTTGAATGGGGACTACTACGACAGCTTTCGAAGCCGCACCCTTTTTGCGAGGACCCTCATCGAGAAACGACGCGATGCGCTGCGCGAGCACTGGACCGAAGGAAAGCGATTCTTGAAACGAGCCGCGCCAATTCGGATTGTCTGGGAATACATCAGAGGATAGCGCGGGGCATCGAGGCAGGCGAATGCGACGAGACAATCTCATTTCGGTAATTGTTCCGACCTACAATCGACGACGTTTCGTCGCCAACGCCGTCTCGAGCATCCTGCGGCAAGATGCCGGAAATATCGAGATTGTCGTCGTGGATGATGGATCGACGGACGGCACGAGCGAGGCGCTCGGCTCGTACATGCCGGCAATCCGATACATCTATCAAGAAAACCGCGGTGTAAGCGCCGCTCGGAACCGTGGCGTGCAAGAGAGCTGCGGCGAGTACCTTGCGTTTCTCGACAGCGACGATGAGTGGACGCCCGGTAAGCTCGGCGCCCAGTTGAACGCAGTCTCCGAAGGCGTGCTGAGCTTTGAAGGCGTCAAGTGGTTCTATGATGGACACGACGATCAGTCGGTACCTCCGGAGACACTCGGCGTGAGATGGCCCAGATACGACCGGTCGGGTTACCTGGTGGACCCGATCCTCGACGTGGCCGAAGCACGCTATCTCACCTTGGGGACGCTGCTTTGTACCAAGGCTACATTCATGTCAGTGGGCCCATTCGATGAAACCCTGATTATGGGCGAGGATGAAGACTGGTTTAGCCGAGCCTCGCTTCGGCTGCGCTTTCACTACATTCCCGGAGCGTTTTTGAAAATCCGCTTTCACCAGCACCAGACCAGCAAAGAAAACGAGAATAGCCTTCGCAGCCTGATTTCCGTGTTTGAGAAGATGAAGGCAAGAACCGAAGGCGTGCATCCGCGTGCCCATGCAACAGCCAACCAGCGGCTGGCGGCCAAGTGGTCGCACCTGGCGAACAGATTGAGGATGGATGAGCGCCGGCTGGAAGCACGGGATGCTGCCCGGAGGGCATACCTGCTCAACCCGTTGAATTTGAAGAGGTTGGTGAAGGCAGTGTCTTATTAGCGACTTTGCGATCGCTGCACATCGAAACTGCTTCAAGAAGGGAGAGAGTTCTATGCCACGCGTGGATGTCATCATCCCCTGCTACAATTATGGACGCTACCTGAAGCAATGCGTCGAAAGCGTCTTGACCCAAACCAATGTCGAGGTGCGGGTCCTCATCCTCGATGACGCGTCGCCTGACGACACGCCGGAGATCGGTGCAGCGCTAGTGGGAGCCGATGCGCGGGTTACGTTTACGCGGCATGTCAGGAACAAGGGCCACCTCGTGACCTTCAACGAGGGGCTGGAGTGGGCGTCGGGCGACTATCTGCTGCTGCTCTCGGCCGACGATTACCTGCTTCCCGGCGCTCTGTCGCGCGCAACACTCCTCATGGAGCATGCGCCTGAGGTTGGTTTCGTCTTCGGCCGGGTGCTGGTAGAGGGCGGCGACGGGTCGCTGGTGCCGGTCTCCCCGTTCGATGGCAAGGCCATCAGAATTGGCCATCTGATCCTGTCGGGCGCCGAGTTCTTTGAGCGCTCCGGCGCCACTAACATCGTGCCGACCCCGACCGCCGTGGTTCGATCGACCTTGCAGAAGCGCGTTGGGCCGTATCGGCTCGACCTGCCCCATACCAGCGATCTCGAGATGTGGCTCCGCCTGGCGACGCACGCGTCTGTCGGGTTTGTGGATGCCGACCAGGCGGTTTATCGGCAGCACGGCGCAAACATGTCCAGCGCATATGCCGCGACGATGCTGCCCGATATCGAACATAGAAAGGCAGCGTTCGATCGCTTCTTCAGCGACAGCGGAGAATTGCTGCCAGACGCCGATGCCCTTCGTGACAGGATTTACCTGAAGCTGGCGCAAAGCACCGTCGATCGCGCCAGCCTTGCCTTCAATAATGGCAATCTGGAGCTCTCGGACCAGCTGTTGCAGTTTTCCCGCAGCATTCATCCCCGCATCGTGAAATCCGCGCCGTGGCTGAGGCTGGGCATCAAGCGCCGCATCGGGGTCCGGGGCTGGCGCGCCATCAGCGGGCTGAAACGGGCCGTCTTCGAGCGGCGCCAGACCGCAAGCTGAGCAGGAAAGGCGCGTGATGCGTTCCAGATCGGCCGATAGATCGCCCGCCGGGCAGCTTCCCGAGGCGGCGCGCTCAGCTGGCAGGCGCGGCTTGCGAACCAGGCGCGCGCCGGTGTCTTCGGCAAGGCACCTGCCGTGGCCCGTGCTGGTGTTCTTCATCGGCTGGGCGTTGCCGTGGATCGTCCAGGTCGGCGGGTTGGCGCTATCGCCCTATCGCGTCGTGCTGCTCGTCATGATCCTGCCGTGCCTGGTCCTCTGGCTGACGGGAAGGGCCGGCCGGATCAGGACGGCGGATATCGCGGTGTTGCTGTTTTGTGCATGGGGGGCGCTCAGCCTCCTGGTGCTGCACGGATTTCAGGCCGCGATCCAGCCGGGCGGCATTCTGTTCGTCGAAACCATGGGGGCGTACCTGCTCGCCCGCTGCTTTATTCGCGACGCGAACGATTTTCGCAGGATGATCCGGCCGGTGTTCTGGATCGTCGTGCTGTTGCTGCCGTTTGCCATCATCGAGGCGATCACCGGGCGCGACATCATCCTGGCCGCATTTTCGACTGTGTTCCCGACGCATCTGATCACCAATAACGATCCCCGCTGGGGGTTGCGGCGGGCGCAGGCGATCTTCGAGCATCCCATCCTGATGGGCGTTTGCTGCGCCAGCATCGTGCCGCTCACCCACATGGTGCTTGGATACGGCGAGGGTATTCCCAAGCGCTGGAGCCGCACCTTGCTGGTCGCGGCGACCGCGGCGTTGTCGCTCTCCTCCGGGCCCTGGAGCGCGCTGGCAGTGCAAGGCGCGCTGATGCTGTGGAACTGGTCGTTGCAGACCATCGCGATGCGCTGGCGGATCCTGTTGGCGCTGGTGACGGCGATGCTGCTGGCGATCCAGCTCTTCGCCAAGCGGCCGTTGCCCAACATCTTGTTCTCCAGCTTCGCCTTCGATGCGGATTCGGCGTTCTTCCGCATCCTGATCTGGAATTTCGGCACCCAGTCGGTGGCAAACCATCCGCTGTTCGGGGTGGGAATGGGCGAATGGGACCGCCCGTCGTGGATGGGGCCGAGCATCGATATGTTCTGGCTCTACAATGCCATCATTTACGGCCTGCCCGGCGGGGTGCTGATGCTGCTGGCGTTCTTCTCGATCGTGCTGCCGGTGAGTTTTCGAAAAACCTTTCACGGCACGCTCTATCAGTATCGGGCGGCATTCCTCATCACCATGGCCTCGCTGTTCCTGGTGGGATGGATGGTGCATTTCTGGAACGCAACCTACGTGCTGTTCATGTTCCTGATGGGGAGCGGCGTCTGGATGCTGGATGCCGAGGAAAAAGATGCCGACCCGGAGGTGCACACGCCGCGCAAGGCCGGCAGGCGTCTGCCGCCGGCGAGGACGCGACCGGCGCCTCCCAAGGTCGAACCCACCCCTCCCACGGTCGAACCCATCCCTCCCGAAGCCGTGGACGGATCATGAAGGCCAATTTCGGCAGGCTCAAATCCGGGCTCGACAAATTGCGCTGGGGCGTGCGGGTTGTCGGCGCGAAGGCGACGATCCGCGGCACGGCCCGGATGATTGCGATAAGCCTGCGCCGTCCCAAGCGCTCGGAAATCCGGCTCCGGTCCGGGCCCGTGCTCGAATTCGACTACCCGCGCCAGTTCCCGCCGACGCTGATGATGTTCGGCGATCTCATCGACCCCGAGTTCGCCTTTCTGCGCGAGGTGGCGCGTGCGGGCTGGGTCATGGCCGATATCGGCGCGGCGATCGGCCAGTTCACCCTGTTCGCCGCCACTTTGCCCGGCGCCACCATCCATGCCTTCGAACCCAGCAGCCTCAATATCGCGACCTTGCGGCAGAATCTGGTGCGCAACAGCGCGACCACGGCTGTTACCCTGCACCAGATTGCCCTCTCGAACAGCGAGGGCGAGGCCATTTTCGAAACCACCGAGCGCACCTGGATGAGCCGGCTCGGCGGGGCAAATTCAGAAGGGGAGGTCGTCGCGGTGCGAACGTTGACCGGCGAGTTCGAGCGGCTGGGTCTGGAGCATGTCGCGGTGCTCAAGATCAATGTCGCCGGGTTCGAGCCCACGGTGCTCGCGGGAGGCGAGGCTTACCTTGCCAAGGGCAAGGCGGATATCCTGATCCTGCTGCTCGGCCTCGAGTCGCTGCCCTGGTATGGCCGGCTCGCAAGCTTGGGCTACAGGTTCTTCTACTATCACCCCGAGGAGCGGACGCTCTACGAGGTCACGGCGTTCGACCAGCAGGCAGTGCTCGACCACCGGCCGTGGCCGGCCCGCCATATCATCGGCATTCGCGGCGGCGCCATCGAGGATGGCATCGTGGCCGCGCTCGCCATCCGCCAATTGTGATGCCTGGAAAATGCGAATGGGATGGCACCCTGGCGGATGCCATCCCTATGCTTGAGGGGATTCCGAAGGCCTAGAGGATGAAGTCGCTGGCAGTCAGGTGAACGATGCCGGTCAGCGCGATTTCGAAGTCGTGCACGCCGTCGCCGTTCATGTCGCCCTGTACGATGGTCTGGTTGTGCGCAGTGTCGGTGTGCCACGCGACCACACCGCTGGTGTGATTGAACGCAGCGTTATCGGCAGCGATGAACGTGAAGGCCTGGTTGCCACTCACCGAGCTTTTGGCGTCGATTGCCGAGAGGTCGATCTTGTCAGTGCCGTGGACGAAATCGGTGACGACGTCGCGCGTGTCGACGGTCTTGCCCATTTCGGCAACGCTGTTGAAGACAAAATGGTCGGAGCCGCTGCCGCCGGTCATGACGTCACGGCCGGTGCCGCCAATCAGGGTGTCGTTGCCGCCCGCCCCATTCAACGTGTCATTGCCCGCGAGGCCGTTGATCACGTTGTTGGAAGCGTTGCCGGTGAGATGGTCGGCGCCGCTGGTGCCCGTCATGCTGGTGCTGGGGGCGGGGGTCGGAGTGGGCGTCGGGGTCGGAGTCGGAGTGGGCGTGGGCGTCGGAGTTGGGGTCGGCACTGAGCCGCTGCCCAGGTTCTGGATGATGGTGCTGCCGTCGTTGACATTGCCGCTATAGGTCGGCGAGTTGGCGTTGAAGTCGGTATAGCCCCACTGGCCGCTGCCCATGTGGTTGTTGGTAAACGACACGCCGCTGATTGAGCCGCCGCTGAACTGGCCGTCGGAATAGACGGTGTAGCCGCCGCCGACGAGGACGTTGCTGTCGACCTTCACATTGGAGATCGGGCCGAAATAGTTGTCGATCA
>JAQGKB010000059.1 GCA_028290345.1 Hyphomicrobiales bacterium
TACGCCGGCATGGAAGCCGACGATAACGAGGCCCACATCCACCAGAGTGCAACGACCTCCGGACGCCCCGATTTGGGCACGGGCGCCAAGGGCAAGGAGGCCCCAAAGCCTTCGGCCACTCCCCCGCGCCGGCCGCAAACCCGGCGCAGCAAGGCCAATGAACGCCAGTTCTCCGATCCACTGCACATCTTTGCCAAATACGCCCGCTCGCAGGCGCGCAATCCGACCCAGGAACGCGAACGCCCGCTGCATGAACAGGACCGGAGGGCGCTTGAAACACTCGGCTTCCAGGCCAACGCCAAGTCGGAAGAGATCAAGAAGGCCTACAAGAGCCTGGTGAAGATCCACCACCCCGATGCCAATGGCGGCGACAAATCGTCGGAAGACCGCCTGCGCACCATCATTGCCGCCTACACGCATCTGAAGACCAAGGGCTTCGTTTAGCCAGCGCAGAAACCGCCTGCCGCCTTGGCTGCCTGGGGAGGGGAAGGCGCCCGAATCATGGCGCTCGCCCACCTACCCCCTGCGTGCCAATGCTGCTATAGACCGCCTGACACCCTGAAGAACCGACCCGTAAAAGCGACCCGAAATGACCGAATATACCAATTTGCCCAACAAGGATTTTTCTGCCCGCGAGCTCTTCGGGATCGATACCGATCTGGTGGTCAAGGGCTATGCCGAAGCCGATGCGCATGTGCCGCCGGTCGATCCGGACTACCTGTTCGATCGCAACACCACGCTTGCGATCCTCGCCGGCTTTGCCTTCAACCGCCGCGTCATGGTGCAGGGCTATCACGGCACCGGTAAGTCGACGCACATCGAGCAGGTTGCAGCGCGCCTCAACTGGCCGCTGGTCCGCGTCAACCTCGACAGCCATGTCAGCCGCATCGATCTGGTTGGCAAGGACGCGATCGTGCTCAAGGACGGCAAGCAGATCACCGAGTTCCGCGACGGCATCCTGCCGTGGGCGGTGCAGAACAACGTCGCATTGGTCTTCGACGAATACGACGCCGGCCGCCCGGACGTGATGTTCGTCATCCAGCGCGTGCTCGAAGTGCAGGGCCGCCTGACGCTGCTCGACCAGAACCGCGTCATCACCCCGCATCCGGCCTTCCGGCTGTTCTCGACCACTAACACCATCGGCCTAGGCGACACCTCCGGGCTCTATCATGGCACCCAGCAGATCAACCAAGGCCAGATGGACCGCTGGTCGCTGGTGGTGACGCTGAACTACCTGCCGCACGACAAGGAAGTCGGCATCGTCCTCGCCAAGGCCAAGCAGTACCAGAACGACAAGGGGCGCAAGACCGTGTCTAACATGGTCCGGCTAGCGGATCTCACGCGCTCGGCCTTCATCAACGGCGACCTGTCGACGGTGATGAGCCCGCGTACTGTGATCACCTGGGCCGAAAATGCCCAGATCTTCGGCGATATCGGCTTCTCGTTCCGCCTGACCTTCCTCAACAAGTGCGATGAGCTGGAACGCCCGGTGGTTGCCGAATTCTATCAGCGCGTCTTCGGCGAAGACCTGCCGGAAAGCGCCGCCAACCTGGCGATCACGGCATAGATCGCGGGAGACTGGCTTGGCCCAGAATATCTACGACGATGCAACATTCTTTGCCGGCTACAGCCAGTTCCCGCGATCTCGCGAGGGACTGGCCGCGGCTGGAGAATGGCCTGCGCTCCGTGCCATGCTGCCGCCGATCGCAGGCCTGCGGGTTCTCGACCTAGGCTGCGGGTTCGGCGCCTTCTGCCGCTGGGCCGCCGAAGGTGGCGCGGCCAAAGTCGTCGGCATCGATCTTTCCGAACGCATGCTGGAGACCGCGCGCCAGCGCAGCCCCGGCCTGCCGATACGTTATCAGCCCGCCGATCTCGACGACTTCGAACTTCCGGGCGAAAACTTCGATCTGGTCTTCAGTTCGCTCGCGGTCCACTACGTCGCCGATTTCGATGCGCTGTGCGCTCGGGTCCGCAACCTGCTCGTCGATGGTGGCAAATTCGTCTTCTCGATGGAGCACCCGATCTATGCCGCGCGCGCCAATCCCGAATGGACGCTCGATAGCGCGGGCAACCGCGCCTTTTCGGTCAGCAATTATCTGTCGGAAGGCGAACGCTTGACCGATTGGATCGCCTCGGGCGTAGTCAAGCACCACCGCCTGATTTCGACTTGCATCAATAATTTGCACGGTAACGGGTTTCGTCTCGACTGGATCGATGAGTGGGGGCCGAGCGACGCGCAGCTTGCCGCTCATCCGCTCTGGATCGACGACAGGCTGCGGCCGCTGTTTCTTCTCATCGCCGCCGGAGCCGATTCCCCCGGCTCAGCCCGCGCCTAGCACGTATCCGGATCCCCAGCATGGCCCAGGCCCCACGCAACAAACCTAATAAGCCCGACGCCACCGCGCCGTTCAAGTCCGCGGTGGGCGCGGCCGTGCGGGCCATTTCCGGCAAATCCGATCTCGAAGTCAGCTTCACCGCCGACCGGCCGATCCTGACCTCCGACAAGGCGCGGCTCGCCAACCTGCCGCGCCTGCCGTCGCGCCGCGATATCGCCATTGCCCGCGGCCAGGGCGATGCCATGGCCATGCGCATCGCCAGCCACAATCCCGAAACCCACCGCAAGCGCGCTCCCGCCGATCCCGAAGCCCGGGCCGCATTCGATGCGCTGGAACAGGCCCGTTGCGAGGCGCTGGGCTGCGTGCGCATGCCCGGCATGGGCCAAAATATCGCCGAGGCGCTGGAAGACCGGCTGTTCCGCGCCAATTTCGCCGAAGTCTCCGATCGCGGCGACGCTCCCCTCGCCGAGGCGCTGGGCTTGCTGCTGCGCGAAAAAATCGCCGGCGTACCGGTGCCCCCGTCAGGCCATGCGCTCGTCGAACTGTGGCGCCAGGACATCGAGCAGAAGGCAGGCAACTCGCTGGCCGACCTCTTGACCCGCTTCGAAAACCAGGACGACTTTTCCAAAGCCGCCCGCGTCCTGCTGCGCGACCTCAATCTCGTGCCCGATAGCGAGCTCGATGACACCGAGCATGAGGATGGCGAGGACGGCGACGACCAGGACCAGGAAGGTGGCGAGAGCGACAAGCAGGATCCCGAGCAGGGCCAGGGCGAGAGCGAGGATGCCGACGCCGACGAGGACCAGACTCCCGGCGAGAGTGAAGAGAGCGGCGAAGTCGACGGCTCCGAGACCGATATGGTCGAGACCGACGAGGACGCGTCGACCGACGCCGGCGACGAGGCTCCCAATCCGCCGCCGCCTGGCTCGAATTCGGAAAAGTTCGCCAATACCTTCAACTACAAGGTGTTCACGCAAAAATTCGACGAGATCGTCAAGGCCAGCGAACTCTGCCCGCCCGAGGAACTCGACCAACTGCGCGCTCTTCTGGACAAGCAGCTCGAAAACCTCGCCGGCGCCGTGGCGCGGCTGGCCAACAAGCTGCAGCGCAAGCTGATGGCCAAGCAATCGCGCTCCTGGCAGTTCGACCTCGAGGAAGGCCTGCTCGATACCGCGCGGCTGACCCGCGTGGTCACCGATCCGATGCAGGCGCTGAGCTTCAAGGTCGAGAACGAGACCGATTTCCGCGACACTGTGGTGACGCTGCTGATCGACAATTCCGGCTCGATGCGCGGTCGCCCGATCACCATCGCGGCGATCTGCGGCGATATCCTCGCCCGTACGCTGGAACGCTGCGGCGTCAAGGTCGAGATTCTGGGCTTCACCACCCGCGCCTGGAAGGGCGGCAAGTCACGCGAGGCCTGGCTCGAAGCAGGCCGGCCGGCCAATCCGGGTCGCGTCAACGATATCCGCCATATCATCTACAAGGCCGCCGACGAGCCGTGGCGCCATG
>JAQGKB010000045.1 GCA_028290345.1 Hyphomicrobiales bacterium
TGAGGCCGAATCGTTGTCCGGTTTCTAATCACCAATTGACCAACAGCGCTGGTTACATTTTGGTTACTTTTAGTTTTTGATGGTTCCATGTTTCTGGGGCCCCTGAGGCCCGAGCGCGCTCCCACCCCCTTGTCCAGATAACCCCCGGGGTAACCCGCTTAGCCGTAGAGTTGGGGCGCCTCAGATATTGGTTTGGCGCTCGGACGTGGGGCATCCACAATCCCTTGCGCAAAGCCAGCGAGCCTGACGCGAAAGGGGGTCAATTTGGGGGTCTTTCTCAACGCCACATCATATTTGCGCTGCAATATCATATTGTTATTGCATCAAATAGATTCCGGTCCCGGCACCATTTTCGCATCAGATTCATTCGTCCTCTCGCATCTGGCTGCTCGCGTTATGCGATGCACTCAGCGAGCGCTCAGATCGCGGATCAGGAGGTTGCGGTATTGGACAGCGGCGCCGTGGTCTTGGAGGTCGATGTGGCCGGTGGCGCCGGTTCCAAAGGTCGGCGTGCCGGCGAATTTGCTGGCTGCAAGGTGGGATGCCCAGTCGCTCGATCCACGTTCGAATTCCAGCACTTTCGTGCCGTTCAACCAGTGTTCGACGTGGGGGCCGCGGACGATGATGGCGCCGCTGTTCCATGCGCCGACCGGATGGGTGAGGTCAGATGACGGCGCATAGAGGTCATAGACGCTGGCTGCGGAGGTGACTGGATTTTTGCCGTCGGGATGACCGGCGTTGTCGAGGATCTGGTATTCGAGGCCACTCAGATGCGGGGCGGGCAGGCTGTCATCGACGAGATAGAACACCCCGGAATTGCCTCCGGCCGAGATTTTCCATTCGAAGCGCAACTCGAAATTGCCGAAGGTGTCCATAGTCTCGATGTCGCCGCCGCCGGGGTGGTGGCTGATGAGGCCGTCCGCAATCGTCCAAGTCTGCGGCAGCGGGCCGCCGCCATAGGCGCGCCATCCGGTCAGCGGACGAAAGCCTTCCTGAGACCAGGCGGGCATGGCCAGAAGCACGACGAAACTGATGATTGCGCGCCGCATGCTTTCCTCGTTGGCTAGCAACGCGCGAAGGGCCCTGGAAGCATGACCAGCGTGAGTTTTTTCCGCGTCGACTGGGGGAGCAAGCCTTATAGGACATTCTGCCGCTGGGAGCAGCGGCTACTCCCGGGCGGTGATGGCCAGGGTCACGCCGGTGTCGGGGCGGACCGTCATGGCCATGGTGGGGGTGGGCAGCGGATAAGGGCCTGGCGTAAATCGGAAGCGCGCCAGGAGCGTGGCCAAGATGATCTGGGCCTGCATCATGGCGAAATTCGCGCCGACGCACACTCGCGGGCCGGCGCCGAAGGGCAGGTAAGCGTAGCGGTCCCGGGCCTTCGCCGGCTCCGGAGCAAACCGTTCCGGCTTGAATGCATCGGGCTGGTCCCACAGCAGTTCGTGGCGATGCAGGGCATAAAGCGGCAGGAACAGCACGTCATTGGCACGGATGTCGCGGCCGCAGAGCACGTCGTCGTGCAGCACCTCGCGCGCCAGCATACCGACGGGCGGATAGAGACGCATCGATTCCTCGATGACCTGCCTGATGAGGGGCATGGCATCGAGGAGTTCGGCGGAGGCCGCCTTGTCGCCGAGAACCGCGCGCGCCTGCTGCCCCGCAAGATCCTGCACGTCCGGATGCAGCGCGAGCAGTTGCAGGGCCCAGGCGAGCGCCAGCGCCGTGGTTTCGTGGCCTGCCACGATGAAAAACTGCATGTTGTGCAGCACATCGTCCGGGGTCATCACCCTGCCCGTCTCCGGGTCAGTCGCTTTCAGCATGAAATCGAGCAGGTCGTCCGCCTTGCCCCTCGCCTCGTTTCTGCGAGCCGCGATGGCCTTGCCTACCATTTCGTGCATGGTGTGGACAGCGCCCAGGCCAAGCAATTCTCCCGGACGCGGAATCCATTGCGGCACGCGCAGGAAATCGAGGATCGAGGCCTTGCCGGCGGTTTCGAAATAGCGGGTGATGGCCGCGCCATAGACCCGGGCGTCGAAGTGCTCGCGCCCCGACAAAGCGACGTCGCAGATCACATCAAACGTTGCCGTCAGCATCTCACCGACCATTTCGGCCCGTGATCCTGCCTCGCGGAGCCGTTGCGAAGCCCGTTCGGCTGTGGCCGTCATGACTGGCGCCAGGGCGACGACGTTTCGCTGCGTGAACACCGGGGCGACCGATCGGCGCTGCCAGCGCCACGATGCCCCTTCGGAGGTGAAGAGGCTATCCCCGACGGCGGGGCGCAGCATGCGCAGCATCACCTCGGACTTGGGATAGTTTGCGGCGTTGTCGAGAAAGATCCGCCGCAGCGCCGACGGATCCTGCACCATATGCCAGCGAGCGCCCATGCGCCCCGAAACGATAGGCTGGCGATAGGCAATGGCGGGGATGATCTCCAGCACGTTGCGCCGGGCGGCCCGCAGCGACTGGAGGGCCGAGAGCGGACTGGTGTGCGGCTTGACGTGGGGCGGCAGCTTCTGGGCAATGGCGGACACGATTGGCCTGTTCTGTTCGGCGCCTCAACGGCCATGGAGCGTGAAGAATAGCGCCGCGCCGCCGGCCGGGCTACCGGCCCATTTGCAAGCGATGCCAAAATATTCAGCGGAACGTGTTTCTTCGAGCATGCTCGTCCAGAAACGGTAACTTTGGGGTAGTTGCAGCCCCATAGCCGATGACGCGGAAGTAATCGCACGTTGCCAGCCAGGCAAGGATTCATTAACCCCAGTTGTCAATTGGCCAGGCTAATCATCATACTATAGGCACCCTTAACCGGTTTTCCTGCAGAACTCCACAACTGCTTCACCGGGGTCTCAGGGATGTTTGCCCGACACGTCAGGTTCAATCTCGCCAATTTCATTGCCGCTGCTGTCATCGGCATGTGCGTGCTAGCGGCTTCGGTTGTGGTGGGCGTGAATTTCGCCGTCGACCACGCCGTCTCGGTTGATGCCCGCGCGCGCGCAGAGGACTGGGCAACATACTTTGTCAGTACGCTTCCCGATCTCGACCGGCTGCTGGCGACGGGGCAGTTGGACGACCGGCAATCCGCGGTCGTTGCGACGGCCACCAAGGTGGGCAACGTCTTCAGGTTCAAGCTCTACAATGCCGCGGGCAGCGCAATCCTCGAGTCCGACACCAAGGCTTTTGGCAAGGATCAGGATTCCGATCACGTCGACGAGGAAGCGTCCGAGGTGGTTAGCACCAGGCAGAGTCTGGTGTCGCTCAATGACGGCAGCAATGAGCGCAACATGCCTGCGCTCTATGCTGAGGCCTATGTGCCGGTGCTCAATGCCGATGGAAGCCTGCGCGCCATTGTGGAGGCCTACGTCGACCAGACCAAGACCGCCGTGCTTTTCAAGACATCGTTCGAGACCCTGGCGATCGGCCTCGGCCTTGGCATTGCGATTGCCTTCGGCGCCCCTGCCCTGGCCTTTCTGCTGCGAACCAATCAGGCGCGCGAGGTCAAGCATCGTATCGAGTTCCTCGCAAGACACGACCCGATGACGAGCCTGCTCAACCGGACCAGCTTTGCCGAAATGCTTGCTCCGCGAATGTCCAAGCGCAACGAGCACGCGCAATTGGCGGTCGTGTTCCTCGACGTCGATGATTTCAAGACCATCAATGACAGCTACGGTCGCGACGCTGGCGACGAATTCCTGAAGCATGTGGCCCGCACCATTGCCGGGCTGTGCCTCGACGGTGATTTTGTCGCGCGGGCGGGCGGTGACCAGTTCATCGTGGCCCTGACGCGCAGCAGCCAACTTGAGGTGACGGCAACGGTCGAGGCAATGATTGCCGCGGTGCGCGAACCGATCACGGCGCGTGGCCACCGCATATCCGGCCGCCTGAGCGCCGGCGTCTACCTGGTACAGAGTGCCGGCGACGTCGAGGACGCGCTGCACCAAGCCGATCTGGCGCTGTACCAGGCCAAGATCGACGGCAAGAACACCGTTCGCCTGTTCTCGGTGGAGATGGAAGTCCGGATGCGGGAGCGGCGCGTGCTCGAGCAGTTGATCCGTGACGCGCTGACGTTGGGCAAGTTCGAACTGCACTACCAGCCGCTGCTCGACGTCGACAGCAAGACTTGCAAGGGGTTTGAGGCGCTCCTGCGCCTCAAGGACAAGAACGGCGCCTACGTGCCGCCGCCAACCTTCATCCCGATCGCAGAGGCTATTGGTCTCATCGACCAGATCGGCCGATGGGCTTTGCAGGAAGCCACGCGCACCGCCGTTCTCTGGCCCGATCCGATGTTCGTCTCGGTCAATCTCTCCGTGCGGCAGTTCGCCGGAGATCATCTGGTCGGCGACGTGGAAAACGCCCTGAAGGCATCCGGGCTTCCCGGCCATCGGCTCGAACTGGAGGTCACCGAGTCGTTGCTGATGGAAAACACCCAATCGGTGGCGACCCAGCTCAAGGCGCTGAAAGGGCTCGGCGTATCCATTGCCATGGACGACTTCGGAACCGGCTATTCGAGCCTTTCCTATCTATGGCAGTTCGGCTTCGACAAACTCAAGATCGACCGCTCCTTCATCATGGCGCTCGATGTCGATGAAAAGAAAGCGCTCGAAATCCTCGATACGATCATCGTTCTGGCGCACCGGCTGGAAATGAAGGTGACGGCCGAGGGCATCGAGACGGAGAAGCAGGCGACGATCCTCGCCGGGCTCAACTGTGATCAGTTCCAGGGATACCTCTACGGCAAAGCCGCTCCGGCCGAGAACATCGCACCGATGCTCCTGCGCAAGTCCGAGCCCGTCTAGCGGCGCGCGCGCCATCCTCCAATCCCAAGAAGAGTCGGCGCCAACTGGCTGCCTCACTCGGCGGCCTCGCCCACAAGCGGCGCTTCGCCGAGCAGGCGGCGCATTTCGTCTAGGCGCATGCGACCGCCGAAAATCGGGGTGCCGCCATCGAAGTTGCGCGCGGCGGCCAGTTCGCCGGCATCGAACGGGTCATAGCCCAACCGGTCAATGAAACCGGCAACCAGCCGGCGGGCTTCGGCGTCGTTTCCGGCCAGGGCCAAGGCCTGCCGCTCAGGATCGCCGGGAGGCAGAGCCTGCTCTTCCAGCTCGTGATAGCCGATATGGCTGAGCGACCGCACCACCCTCGCATCGGGCAGAAAGCGCTGCACCACCTCGCTGCTCGAGGCCTCGTCTTCGAATTCGGCAATCGTGCCGTCGGTCGGCGCCCAGTAGTTCATCGCGTCGATCACAATCTGACCCGCGAAGTTTTCGGGGTGAAGGGTGCGGTACTTGCCGAGCGGCAGGGCGAGAATGACGACGTCGCTGTCGCGGGCCGCGGTGTCCGCCGACACGCTCGTCGCGCCAGGGGCCAGCAGGTCCACCATCAGCGCGATCTCGGTGGGCGGTTTGGCCGTGGCGATTTTTACGTCGTACCCGGCCTTGAGGGCTTGCCTTGCGAGCGCCATGCCGACCCGGCCGGCCCCCAGAATGCCGACCGTACTGATTGTGCTAGTCATTGCCGACCTCAGGCTTAGATGGGTTCGCCGCCAGTTCGGCGTCGACCAGCGGCTTGACTCGGGTCCCGAGCAGTTCGATGGCGTGCAGAAAATCCTTCTGCGGCACCTGGCCGACATCCATCTGGAAGAACTGGCGCATGTGCCCGAGGCTCCGATGCAGCGCGACGATGCGCTCGGCGATCTCTTCGGGGCCGCCGACGAACAGGGCTCCGCCGCCATTGGCTTCATGCTCGAAATGAGCGCGGCTCGGGGGCACAAAGCCCCTGATCTTGCCGACGGTGGCCATGATCTCGTACCAGTGGCCGTACCACATGTCCTTGGCGGCCTTTGCATCATCGCCGACAAATCCCGGGCTTGCGACCGAAACCTTGACGCTGGCTCCCGGCAGTTGCACCTGCTGGGCGGCGCGGCGATATAGCTCAGCCAGCGGAGCAAAACGGGCCGCCTGTCCGCCGATGATTGCGTAGGAAATCGGTAGGCCGAGGAGTGCGGCGCGCACCGAAGATTGTGGATTGCCGCCGGTGCCCAGCCAGATTGGCAGCGAACCGCTGTCCGGACGCGGCACCACCAGGGCGTCGTCGAGCGCCGGGCGGAACTTACCGCTCCAGGTCACCCGCTCCGCGGCGTTGACCGCCAGCAGCAGATCGAGCTTTTCTGCGTAGAGTTCATCGTAGTCGTTGAGGCTGTAGCCGAACAGCGGGAACGATTCCGTCGAAGAACCGCGGCCGGCGGTGATTTCAGCACGACCGTTCGAGAGCGCCGACACCGTGGCGAATTGCTGGAATATCCGGACCGGGTCATCGGTGCTGATCACACTGACTGCGCTGCCGAGGCGAATGGTCTTGGTGACCGACGCGGCTGCGGCAAGAATGACGGGCGCCGCCGAGGCCGGCATTTCGTAGGTGTGGTGCTCGCCAATACCGAAGTAATCCAAGCCGACCTCGTCAGCCAGCTTGATGGCTTCAAGCAGGTTCCGCGTGGCCTCTGCGGTCGAGCCCAGTTTCCTGGTTGCCGGGTCGCGCTGCACGTCGCCGAAGCTGTAGATGCCGAGTTCCATCTTTGTCTCATCCTTTCTTTTCGCCCGGGCCGCGCCAAGCCTGCCCGGTATAAAATAGTAGCTAAGGCTACAAATGGCACCTTGCGGTTTCGCTGCAAGAGGGCACATCGATGACACTGGGGATGCAGAAGGAGGCAGTCGCAAAGGGTCCGGTGCAGGCCTGTGGGCGGCCCGAAGACTAAGTTCGTATCGCGCTACTGAGCGCCGCAGTGCGCAAGGCCGCGGAGGTGCTTCCACCGCAGGTCGATGTCGCAGCGCAGGGCCGATCGGGGCGAGTTCTCGACGCCCAGTGCATCAAGTCGAAAGGCGAATGGCATGCGCCGGGTGTGTGTGCCTAGCTTGGCCGGATTTAGAAGTTGCGCCTTGCCGGCGAGGCCAATGAAATCCGATGAAAGCTCGACGAGATTTTGACTGCACCTCGCCCCTGGATCGCCGATGGCGCCTCGCGAATTGACGGTCATCAAGGCGCGCCGGCGTGTCGGTTGAAATCATCCGGATAGGTGCTGCGCTGTGCGGCCTGCGATCTGCAGCCATGAACCCCGGAGGTCAAAATGGCAGGTAAGGTGATCGGGATCGACCTTGGAACGACCAATTCCTGCGTTGCCGTCATGGAAGGGGGACAGGCGAAAGTCATCGAGAACGAGGAAGGCCAGCGCACGACGCCGTCCATCGTGGCCTTTTCCAAGACCGGTGAAATCCTCGTGGGTCAGCCGGCCAAGCGCCAGACAGTCACCAATCCGGAAAACACGAACTTCGCGATCAAGCGCCTGATCGGCCGACGCTACGACGATCCGCTGGTGGAAAAGGACAAGCAACTCGTCCCCTACAAGATCATCAAAGGCCCGAATGGAGACGCCTGGGTCGATGCGAACGGCAAGTCCTACAGCCCGAGCCAGATCAGTTCCTTTATCCTCACCAAGATGAAGGAGACCGCCGAGCGCTACCTTGGAGAAAAGGTCACGCAGGCGGTTATCACCGTGCCGGCCTATTTCAACGACAGCCAGCGGCAGGCCACCAAGGATGCAGGCCAGATCGCTGGCCTGGAGGTCCCGCGCATCATCAACGAGCCGACCGCCGCGGCGCTGGCCTATGGGCTGGAGAAGAAGGGCCACGGCAACGTTGCGGTCTACGACCTTGGCGGTGGCACTTTCGATATCTCGATCCTCGATATCGGCGATGGCGTGTTCGAGGTCAAGGCGACCAATGGCGACACGTTCCTCGGCGGTGAGGACTTCGACAAGCGCATCGTCGACTACATCGCCACTGAGTTCAAGAAGGAGCAAGGCATCGACTTGCGCAATGACCGCCTGGCCCTGCAACGGTTGAGGGAGGCGGCCGAAAAGGCCAAGATCGAGCTGTCCTCGACGCTCGAGACCACGATCAGCCTACCCTTCATCACCGCCGATGCCACCGGACCGAGGCATCTCGAGATAAAACTGCGCCGGGCCAAGCTCGAAGAGATGGTCGACGACCTGATCAAGCGCACCATTCCGCCCTGCGAAGCCGCAATGAAGGATGCCGGTGTCACCCGGGACGAACTCGAGGAAGTGGTGCTGGTTGGCGGCCAGACACGCATGCCAAAAGTCCAGGAAACGGTGAAGGATCTTTTCGGCAAGGAGCCGCATAAGGGGGTCAATCCCGACGAGGTGGTGGCCATCGGCGCCGCGATCCAGGCCGGCGTGCTACAGGGAGACGTCAAGGACGTGCTGCTGCTCGACGTCACGCCGCTGTCGCTGGGCATCGAAACCCTGGGCGGCGTCTTCACTCGCCTGATTGAGCGCAACACCACCATTCCGACCAGGAAATCGCAGACCTTTTCGACCGCCGAGGACAACCAGAACGCGGTGACCATCCGCGTTTTCCAGGGCGAGCGCGAGTTGGCGGCGGACAACAAGCTCCTGGGTCAGTTCGACCTGGTCGGCATCCCGCCCGCCCCGCGCGGCATACCACAGATCGAAGTCACGTTTGACATCGACGCCAATGGCATCGTCAACGTTTCGGCCAAGGACAAGACTACCGGCAAAGAACAACAGATCAAGATCGAAGCCTCGGGCGGGCTCACCAAGGACGATATCGACCGGATGATCCGTGACGCCGAGACCCACGCCGAGGAAGACAAGAAGCGACGTGCGCTGATCGAAGCCCGCAATGAGGCGGAGGGACAGATTGCTACCAGCGAGCGCGCACTGGCAAGCGCCGGCGACAATGCCCCCCCTGCCGACAAGCAGGCAGTTCAGTCCGCCATCGAGGACCTCCGGAACGCCGTTTCCGGGGACTCCGACAACGATATCAAATCCAAGACCGCCGTGCTGGCCCAGGCGACCGCAAAACTGCAGGCGGCCACCGCCACGGCTTCGCAGGCCGGTGAGCAACCCAGCGGCAGCAACGCCGGCGACGACGATATCGTCGATGCCGAATTCGAGGACGTGGACGATGGCCAGAACCGATCGTGAACCGGACCGGCCCGAGGCCGAGCCGACACCGCCCCCGAATGGGGACAATACACAGGTGCAGGACCGCCTGGCCGAGGTGGAGCGCGAACTCTCTGACACCAAAGACCGCCTGCTTCGCGTGCTTGCCGACCAGGAGAATGCGCGTCGCGTTGCGGCCCGCAACCGGGAAGACTCAGTGCGATTTGCCGTCGCCGACCTAGCCAGGGACCTGGTGGAGACGCTGGACAATCTGGAGCGCGCCCTCCAGAGCGGAACCGGCACCGGCGAGTCCGGGGATGTGCTGCAACAGCTGTTGTCCGGCGTGGCTTCCACCGAGCGCAGCCTGCTGTCGGCACTCGACAAGCATGGCATCCGCCGCGTCGAACCAAGGGGCGAGCCGTTCGATCCGAGATTGCATCACGCGGTGTTCCAGCGTCCCGATCTTACCGTACCGGAAGGTACTATCATCGAAGTGGTGCAGCCCGGCTACATGATCCACGACCGGCTGCTCAGGCCGGCCATGGTCGGGGTCGCGAGCAATGAAGCGGGGGCGCCGGCCTCCGACTAGCTCCGGCCTGCCGCCTGCGGAATTGATGATCGTCAAGGCCGCGACAGTGGCAGCGGGCGCACTCTGAGCGGTCACTTGCCTTAACAGCGAAGGGGAAGGCCATGCTGAATTACTACACTCCGGCGCAAAGCCGGCTGCCGATGCAGCAGCAGATGCGACAAATGCAGGAGGATCTCAACCGCATGATCGGCAATTTGCGCACAGCTGCGCCGCGTGAATTTCCGGCCATGAACATCTGGGCCAATCCCTCTGGTGCGGTGCTCACGGCGCAGGTTCCGGGCGTCGACCCGGAAGCCCTCGATATTGCCGTGCATCAGGAGACTGTGAGCCTCAGGGGGACGCGGACGATGGAAGATTTCGGCGAAGGCGCCGTCATCCACCGCCAGGAGCGCCCGACCGGAGCGTTCACCCGCAGCTTCGTGCTGCCGTTCCGCATCAATGCGGACGCCGTTCAGGCCAGCTTCAAGCACGGCATGCTGACGCTCAATCTGCCACGGCCGGATACCGACCAGCCGCACAAGATCAAAGTTACCCGGGGAGACCAATCATGACCGATGTCACACAGGGCGGCGATGGCGAGCAGCAGGAAAGCAGCCGCAACCAGCCCGAGACCATCCGCAACGAGCCGGTGGTGACACCGCTCACCGATATTATAGAAACCAACAACGAATTCGTCATGCTGCTCGACATGCCCGGGGCCGATCCGGACACGTTGGACGTGACCCTTGACGAGCGTGTGCTGAACATTTCGGCCCGCTCGGAGTCCTCTGCCCCCCAGGGTTATTCGCTGATTTATGGCGAATATCGCAACGGCAGCTATGAGCGCCAGTTCATCGTCTCCGATGTCATCAATAGCGACGGCATCGATGCGGAACTCAAGGACGGCGTGCTGCGCATCGTGCTGCCCAAGACCACCCCATCGCCAGCCAAGAAGATCTCGGTAAAACTGCACTAGGGGATTGTCATGCAAGTCAGCGATTATCGTCCCTGGCGGAACCTCGGACTATGGGCGGAGAAGGAGCCGCGGCAAACCGACTCCAACGATCCCATTTCGGTGCTGCAGGCCGAGGTCGATCGCGCCTTCGAGAATTTCTGGAGCGCCATGCCCGGCCCGTTTTTCAACAACTCCATGTGGCCGTTCGTCATCGACCCGGAACTGGACGTCGTCGACGATGGCAAGACACTGATGGTAAAGGCGGAATTGCGAGGGTTCAGCGAATCCGAGGTCGAGGTCAGCATGACCTCCGACAGCCTGATCATCCGTGCACAGCGGTCGGCCGGTCGGGACATCGGCGGACCCAGCCACCGTCGCCGGCGTGATCCCGAACAGATCGAGCATGTCGTCCCGCTGCCCTGGGGGATCGACCGCGATGCCGTGTCGGCCAGCTTCAACGATGGCGTGCTGACGGTGGTTCTGCCGAGGACCGCAGAGGCGCAAGCTGAAGTTCGACGTGTTCCCGTAAAGACGACCTGAAATCCTCCTTCGGCTGTCGTCGCAACTCCCACGGCCTCGGGCCGTGGGTTCTTTTTGTCGCCCGCGCCGCGGGGTAAAACCGACATGCAAGAATAGTGACGTCACGCCCGCTTTTGACCGAAGCGGACGGCGACGCCATGGTAAGTTAGTTGCCCTTGGCGACGGCTAGGGCGAAACGGACCCTTCTTGGGTGGAGAAATGCGCTTGGGCTTCATAACTCAGAAGACAACGGATGGGGATAATAAGGCCGGAATTTGGCTTCAAAGCGAAAGGACGCGTAATGGCAATTGCCAAGAACACAATCTGCATATGGTACGATAAGGACGCCGAGGCTGCTGCCCGCTTTTACGCCGAGACTTTTCCTGACAGCTCGGTGAGCGCCGTCCGCCGCGCTCCCAGCGACAACCCGTCCGGCAAGGCAGACGAGGTGCTGACTGTCGAATTCATTGTCGCCGGTATCCCCTGTCTTGGCCTGAATGGCGGGCCCGCGTTCAAACATACCGAAGCTTTTTCGTTCCAGATCGCCACTGACGATCAGCAAGAGACCGACCGCTACTGGAACGCCATCGTCGGCAATGGTGGCCAGGAAAGTGCGTGCGGTTGGTGCAAGGACAAATGGGGCGTCTCCTGGCAAATCACGCCGCGCGTGCTGACCGAGGCGATGGCGGCTGGCGGCGATGAGGCAAAACGCGCGTTCGAGGCTATGATGGATATGAAGAAAATCGACGTCGGCGCGATCGAAGCGGCGCGGCGCGGCTGACGTTCCTACTTTGACCCATCAAGGTTTCTGCGATGCTTAGAACAGCAGGGCATCGATGTCTTCC
>JAQGKB010000060.1 GCA_028290345.1 Hyphomicrobiales bacterium
TTCTGTCATTGGTGCGCGACGCTCGATCACCGATTGCACCAGGCTAAGGATCGGCGAGCCGAAGGCGATGAGATCGTCGAGACGCTGACGGCTCAAGACGCTGAGCGAGCCGCCGAAGAAAGCCTCCGCCGCATAGTTGACGAAGATGATGCCATTCGACTCGTTGCAGACGATCACCGGCTGAGGCAAAGCTTGCAAGACCGAGGTCGAAAGCTCCGAAATTTCGCCAATCTTCATGCGGCGCGTCTCCAGTTGCCGGCGTAGATGCGGCGGATCATCGTCTGTACTTGCAAAGGGGTTTCCGAATTGAGCAGCGCGCGCCGCGTCTCCTTGTCGAGCGCGATGCCGGCCGCTTCGAGGTACCAATCGAGATGCTTTCGCGCGGCGCGAAGGCCGATGGCGATGCCGTATTCAGTAAGGATCGCGTCATAGTGTTCCGCCACGAGTTCGGCCAGTTCCTCGCCTTGGGGAGCGGGCGTCACGGCCTCACCTGCCAATGCTGCACCGACCTGGCCGACTTTCCACGGCTGGCCCTGCGCGCCGCGCCCCATCATCACGGCGGCGGCCCCGGATTGGGTCAGCGCTTCACGGGCCGCGTCGATATCGATGATGTCGCCATTGACCACCACGGGCACCGGAACCGCCTCCACGACTGATCGCACCAGGTTCCACCGCGCACTGCCCTTGTAGAACTGCTGCCGGGTGCGGCTATGCACAGTGATCATCTTGGCGCCCGCATCCACGGCTTGGCGGGCGACGAGCGGAGCGTTGAGGCTCTCGTCGTCCCAGCCCAGCCGCATCTTGACCGTGACCGGCAGTTCGGTTGCGCCAACCACCGCTTCGACCAGTTTCAGCGCCTGATCCGGCACACGCATCAGCGCCGAGCCAGCATAGCCATTGGTGACGCGCTTGGAGGGACAGCCGAAATTGATATCGATGATGTCGGCGCCCGCCGCTTCGGCGATCTCGGCGCCGCGCGCCATCCATTCGGCTTCGCAGCCGGCGAGCTGCACGACGTGCGGCAAGTTGCCTGATCTACCAAGCTTGCGCACCATATCGGCATTGCCGGTGCCCAGTGCGGCACTGGCGATCATCTCGGATACGACCATGCCCGCGCCATAGCGTTCCGCCATGATCCGCTGCGGACGGTCGGTGATGCCGGCCATCGGAGCCAGGAACGCGCGGTTCGGCAGCACGTTTCCGTCAATGCTCAAGGTACGGGCAAACTCCGCCACAAACTGCCCCAATTTTGTTCAAAGGGATGAATTTGCCCGCACAATAATCAATTTTGCGCAGCTTGCAACCTTTGTTGAGCGGTTCCTAGCCAATGCAAGGCTGGTCTGCACTTGTCGCGCAGACTCGCCGGAGTTAAACCTCACGCGGCGGCTTTTAAGCCGGAAACTGTGACATCGAGAAGACCTTTGCCGCGCAAAAAAATCATTGCTGCTATTGTGGTTGCCGCGGGCCGTGGCGAGCGCGCTTTAATGGATGGCAGCAGTGAGCCGAAGCAATATCGCGTACTGGCTGGCGAGGCGGTCCTGTCGCGCACGGTCAGGGCGATGCTGGCGGTCGAAGCCATCGACCACGTCCTGCCGGTGATCCACCCCGATCACAGCGAGCGTTATGCATTGCTGGGGCTCAGCGGGGGCAAACTACTGGCACCCGTCATCGGCAGTCCAACGCGGCAGGGCTCGGTACTGGAAGGGTTGAAGGCGCTCAGTAAACTGCGGCCCGACTACGTGCTGATCCAGGATGCGGCGCGGCCGTTCGTCGACGAGGTGCTGGTCCAGGGGGTGATAGCGGCGCTCGCCAGCCATGAGGGCGCCCTGCCCGCCATTCCGATCACCGACACGATCAAGCGCTCGGGCGATGGGCAGACGGTCATCGCGACCGAGGAACGTCACACCCTGTTCGCCGCGCAGACGCCGCAGGGCTTTCGCTTTGCGCAGATCTTTTCGGCTCACATGCGAGCCGGCATGCTGCCGCGCGAATTCACCGACGATGCGGCGATTGCCGAATGGGCAGGACTGACCGTGGCGCTGACACCGGGCAGCACCCGGAACATCAAACTGACGCACCCCGAGGATTTCGCCCGCGCCGAGCGCCTGATCGGAGAACACCTGCCCATGGAAACCCGCGTCGGCACCGGCTTTGACGTGCATCCCTTCGAGGCGGGCGATGCGGTCTGGCTTGGCGGCGTCAAAATTCCACATGGCCAGAAACTCAAGGGACATTCCGATGCCGATGTAGCGCTGCATGCGCTGGCCGATGCGCTTTATGGTGCTATCGGGGCGGGCGATATCGGCACGCACTTTCCGCCGAGCGATCAGCAATGGGAGGGCGCCGCCTCGAGCATTTTCCTCAAGCACGCGGCGGGCCTTGTGGCGGCCGCAAAGGGGCGTATCGTCAACCTCGACCTGACGCTGGTCTGCGAAGCGCCCAAGATCGCGCCCCACGTGCCGGCAATGCGCGAAGCCATTGCCGCGGCGTGCGGCATCGTGCCGAGCCGGGTGGCGGTGAAGGCCACGACCAGTGAGCGGCTGGGATTCACTGGGCGCGGAGAAGGCATCGTCGCCATAGCCAGTGCCAGCGTGGAACTGCCGAGGAGCGAATAGCCGATGCACATGCCATCCCGGATTGCCGCACTTGCCGCCGACACCATCACCGCGCTGATTGCCGCGCATAAGACTATCGTCACTGCCGAGAGTTGCACCGGAGGCTTGATCGCGGGCGCGCTCACCTCGATTTCCGGCTCCTCTGCGGCGGTCTATGGCGGCTTCATCACTTACGCCAATGCGGCAAAGATCGCGATGTTGGCCCTTCCCGAAGAGCTGATCGCCACCCATGGCGCGGTCTCGCGCGAGGTGGCGATCGCCATGGCGGACGGCGCGCGGCTGAAATCGGGCGCCGACTATGCGATCGCGGTCACGGGCATTGCCGGGCCGAATGGCGGCAGCGAGCAAAAGCCAGTGGGACTGGTACATTTCGCCTGCGCCGGGCCGCATGGCACCTGGCACATCGAACGGCGCTTCGGCACCATCGGCCGCGACGAGGTGCGGGAGGAAACGGTAGTGGCAGCTCTGGAACTGGTGCTGGAGACATTTGGGCACGGGCCGAGGTAACAGGGCGGCTGCGACCGAACCCCTCGTTCGTCATCCTCGGGCTCGACCCGAGGACCCAGACTTGTGGCATGCGCTACCGCAGGCGGTCTGGGCCCTCGGGTCGAGCCCGAGGGTGACGAGCGGTGGGGTGTTAAAAGGTGCTGCGCTTGGGATAGCGCCCCTAAGCCCCGTACCTTCTGTCAGCCTCGGCGATGAACGACTCCATGATCTCGCGCTGCTTGGCTGCGAAGGCCGGTTCGGCCGCTGCGGCCAGTAGCGGGTTGGAGATCTTGAAATCGAGGTCCAGCCTGACGCGCGTCCCCTGCCCTTCGGGCTCGAACGTCCACTTGCTGTCGAGATACTGGAACGGCCCATCGACGGCCTTGGCGGTGATGGTCCTGGCCGCGGGGTCGCACACGACCCGGCTGGTATAGGCCTGAGTGATCGGGCCGAAGGCGATGGTCATGCGTGCCAGTTTGACGTTATCCGCCGGCGTGCTGTCCGCGCGCAAATCCATGCTTTTGATGTTGCGGATGAAGCGCGGATAGTCTCCGAGATCGGCGACCAGCGCATACATTCGCTCCGGCAGGTGGTCGACATGGCGTTCGAAAAACAGGTCGGGCATCAGGCGGACTTGTGCTGGGTCAGGCGCGCGGCCTTGAGTTTTGCGAAATCCTCGCCGGCGTGATGCGACGAGCGGGTCAGCGGGCTCGACGAAACCAGCGAGAAGCCCTTGGTGTGGCCGATGGTCTCGAAGGATTTGAACTCCTCCGGCGTGACGAATCGGATCACCGGGTGATGCTTGCGGCTCGGCGCGAGGTATTGGCCGATGGTGAGGAAATCGACGTCGGCGCTGCGCAGATCGTCCATCAGCTGCAGCACTTCGTTCCGCTCCTCGCCGAGGCCAACCATGATGCCGGACTTTGTGAACATGGTCGGATCGAGTTCCTTGACCTTCTGCAGCAGCCGGATCGAGTGGAAGTAGCGCGCGCCCGGGCGAACCTTGAGATATTTGCTCGGCACGGTTTCGAGGTTGTGGTTGAAGACGTCAGGCTTTGCCGCAACGACGATCTCGAGTGCGCCTTCCTTGCGCAGGAAATCGGGGGTCAGCACTTCGATCGTCGTCGTTGGCGTCTTGGCGCGGATGGCGCGGATCACGGCGGCAAAATGGTTCGCCCCGCCGTCGGGCAGGTCGTCGCGATCGACCGACGTGATCACCACATGCGCGAGGCCAAGCTTGGCCACGGCGGTAGCGACGTTTTCCGGCTCGTTCGGATCGAGAGCGGTCGGCAGGCCGGTGCGCACATTGCAGAATGCGCAGGCGCGGGTGCAGATCTCGCCCATGATCATCATGGTGGCGTGCTTTTTGCTCCAGCACTCGCCGATATTGGGACAGCCGGCCTCTTCGCACACAGTGACAAGATTGTTCTCACGAACGATCTGGCGCGTTTCGTTGTAGACCGGCGAGCCCGGAGCGCGGACGCGGATCCAATCCGGCTTACGCAGGATTTCGCTATCGGGACGGTGCGCTTTTTCGGGGTGACGCGGACGCGCGTCGTCCAAGCTATCGATCAAGGTAACCACAGCAGAACTTTCCTTAGGCAATAAACCTTTGCCAGCATATCGAACGCCGCCGGAGCCGCTTCAAGGGCGGCGAGATCCGGCGGCAGCCCAGATTCAGATCGGGCGTCCACGTACTGCGCGCAGCAACGCGATCAGGATGCATGCGCCGATTGCGCCTACGACCAACTGGCCGAGCCAGCCGCCAAGCGTCGAATGAAACACAGCGATCAGGATCGCGTTGAGCACGATGGCACCGAGAATACCGAGGATGATATTGAGGAAAATCCCGGTGTTGATCTTCATGATGCCCGAAGCGATCCAGCCGGCCAATCCGCCGACAATAATCGCCCCCAACCAGCCCAAACCTTCCATTGCCGTCTCCTTTGCTTCGTTCAAACCTGCAAACGTTCGAACGCGCGCTAAGATGCGAGCCTAGATATTCAGCGCGCGACCGTAGGCGCTGAGCACGCTTTCCTTCATCGTCTCGCTCAGCGTCGGATGCGGGAAGATGGTGTGGATCAGGTCTTCCTCGGTCGTTTCGAGGTTCATTGCTACCACAAAACCCTGAATCAGTTCAGTCACTTCCGCGCCAACCAGGTGCGCACCCAGCAATTCGCCGGTCTTGGCGTCGAAGATGGTCTTTGCCAGACCTTCCGGTTCGCCCAGCGCGATGGCCTTGCCATTGCCGACGAAAGGGAATCGGCCAACCTTGATGTCACGCCCCAATTCCTTCGCCTTCGCCTCGGTGAGGCCGACGCTGGCGATCTGCGGTTCGCAATAGGTGCAGCCCGGCACCTTGGTCTTGTCGAGCCCGTGCACCTTGATGCCCGCCATGGTTTCGACCGCAAGCACCGCTTCATGCTCGGCCTTGTGCGCCAGCATCGGCGGTCCGGCGACATCGCCGATCGCCCATACGCCCGGTACATTGGTGTGGCCGACGCCATCCACCACGATCGCCCCGCGTTCGATCTTCACGCCCAGCTTTTCGAGCCCGAGGTTTTCAGTATTACACTGCACACCCACGGCGGAGATCAGCTTCTCGCCGGTGATCGTCTGCGTCTCGCCCGGCTTGATCTCGACGTGAGCGATAACACCGTCCTTGGTCTTTTCGACCTTGGTGACTTTTGCGCTGGTCAAGATCTTGATGCCGCGCTTTTCCAGGCGCTTGCGCACATGAGCGGCGATCTCGGCGTCCTCGACCGGCAGGATCTGCGGCAGCAGTTCGATCACCGTCACCTCGGCGCCCATGGCTCGGTAGAACGATGCGAACTCGATGCCGATGGCCCCCGAGCCCATTACCACCAGCGATTTCGGCATGGTGGCGGGTTTCATGGCCTCAAAGTAGGTCCAGATCTTGTCGCCATCGGGCTCGATGCCGGGCAGCACGCGCGGCCGGGCTCCCGTGGCGATAACGATGTTCTTAGCCTTGTAAGTGCCCTCGCCCAGCGTGTTCTTCGGCGCCGGGTGCTGCGGTTGCATCGCGGGCTTGGTGGTCTTGCCGACCTTGATCTCGCCTGGCGCGGTCAGCGTAGCTTCGCCCCAGATGGTATCGACCTTGTTCTTCTTCATCAGGAACTGCACGCCATTGTTCATTTGGCCCGCAATGTCGCGCGAGCGCTTGACGATGGCGGGAAGATCGAAGCCGAATTTTTCGGCGATGAGGCCATAACTCGAAGCGTGTTCCATATGCCCATAGACCTCGGCAGTGCGCAGCAGCGCCTTGGTCGGAATGCAGCCCCAGTTCGAGCAGATGCCGGCCATGTGCTCGCGCTCGACGATGGCCACCTTCATGCCCAACTGCGCGCCGCGAATAGCCGCGATGTAGCCGCCCGGGCCCGCGCCGATGACAATCAGATCATATTGGTCAGCCATCGGCTATTCCTTCACCATCAAGAGCCAGTCCTTGCCGGGCGCGGAGGCGCCGGGAAAGGCCCGCATCGGGCGCTTGGCGCCCACCACGAACCCGCGCCGCTCATATAGCCGGCGCGCATTCTCGTTCACGTCTTCCACGATCAGGGCGAGCCCGCGGGCGCCCGTAGCGTCGCGGCGCTCTTCGGCCTCATCCAGCAACTTCGAGCCGACTCCCCTGCTCCGCCAGCGCATATGCACGCCGAGCATGCTGACGAACCACCGGCCCCGTGCCTCTGTCTCCAGCTCGAGCAGGGGGCGGAAGAAGCCCGGCGTATCGGCCGGGATCGGCCTCGGCTCGTCCGGCTCGCGATAGCCGAGCAGCATGCCGACGACTTCACCATCGCTCTCGGCCATTGTCGCGTTGCGCCAGTTGAAGGTGCCGTCGTCCTTCAGCATCTGCAGCCGGCCGATCTCGATCGGGTCATAGGCCTTCGCGGCTTCGTCATCATGCGACCAGCCATTTGCAATGCCGCCATGCGTTGCGATGTTGACGAGGAGCGCGATCTCGCTTGCATCCGATTTCCGGGCCGGCCGCAGGGAGATGTCGGCGCTCACGGTTGCAAGAGCTCCGTCAGGACCGGCACCAGCCCTGTGCCGATGGCGCGGGTATTGGCCGCATCGAGATGCACGCCATCGATCGGGCTGGCAACCGCGACGGTACCGGCATCGAAGAACGCCACGCCGAGGTCCCTGGAAATCCGCGCGTAGTGGCCTGCGAGCTTTGCCGATTCCGCAACGCCGTCCTTGAACATGTGCTTGAGTTCGGCGTGTTCCGTCTCGACCAGAAGCGGCGGTGCTACGACCACAATCTGCGGCACGCTCACGCCGGCATTGTAAGGATAGGTGCGGACGATCTCGACTAGGCGTTTGACGCCATGTGCCGCGCCCAGCGCGCTGCCGTTGATGAACGGCTTCAGATCGTTGGTGCCAAGCATGATGACGACGACATCGAGCGGGCTGTGGGTGCCCAGGATAGTCGGCAGGATGCGTGTGCCGTTGCGGTCGGCAACTGCGCTGAAATCGTCGAACGCCGTGGTGCGCCCGCCCAGCCCTTCGGGGATGACACGAGCCTTGCCGCCCAGCCCTGCTTCCAGCACGCTTGGCCAGCGGTCCTCGAAGAGGTGCCGCGACTGCGTGGCGGGATTTGAGCCAAACGTCAGGCTGTCGCCATAGGCGAGAATGGTTTTCATCTCATCGACCCGATTGGTGGGAACTGTGCACGGGACGGCTCTACGCCAGCATCATCACCGGATTTTCGATCAAGCCCTTGAACGCCGAGACCAGTTCGGCGCCCAAGGCGCCATCGACGGCGCGATGGTCGCAGGAAAGCGTGACGGTCATGAAGTTGCCGGTCTTGACCTGGCCCTTTTCCGCATAGACCCGCTCTTCGCCGACGCCAACCGCCAGGATAGTGCCGTGCGGCGGGTTGATCACGGCTGCGAATTCGCGGATGCCGAACATGCCGAGGTTGGAGACCGAAGACGTGCCACCCTGGTATTCGTGCGGCGCCAGCTTCTTGCTACGGGCGCGGCCGGCAAGGTCCTTGGACTCTTCGGAAATCTGCCGCAGCGTCTTGGTTTCGGCCGCCCTGATCACTGGGGTGAACAGGCCTCCCGGCACAGCCACCGCCATCGCGACGTCGGAGTGCCTATGATAGAGGATCGAGTCACCCGCCCAGGTTGCGTTGGCCGCTGGCACCTTCTGCAGGGCGTGCGCCCAGGCCTTGATCACGAAATCATTGACCGAGAGCCGATAGGTGGGCTTGCCGTCCTTGAGCGGCGCGGCAGCGTTGATCTGCTCGCGCGCGGTCAGCAGCGCGTCGATCTTGCAATCGAGCGTCAGGTAGAAATGAGGAACGGTCTGCTTGGATTCGGTCAGGCGCGCGGCGACGACTTTGCGCATGCCATCGTTCGGCACGATCTCGTAGCTGCCCTCTTCGTAGAGCGCGAGCACCTGCTGCTTGGTCATGCCGGTTGGCGCGACGCCAGCGGCCGGAGCGGAGACTGCGCCCGGCGCAGCTTTAAGCGGCGCCTTGCCGGATTTCGCCGCTTCGACGTCGCCCTTCACCACGCGGCCATGTGGGCCAGTGCCGGTGATGGCCGAGAGGTCGATATTGGCCTCCTTGGCGAGCCGGCGGGCGAGCGGCGAAGAAAACAACTTGCCGTGGCCGTTGAGCGTCGCGCCAGCCTGCTTGGCGACGGCCGGAGTAATATCACGGCTTTCGCTTGGGGGGGCGACTGGAGCGGAGATGGCTGGCGTGGCAGTAGCGGGGGAAGCGGCCGCCTTCGGGGCCTCGGCCGCAGCTTTCGGCGCAGGCGCCGGCGACGCCTTCGCCACCGCATCGGCGCTCTCGCCATCCTGCAGCAGCACGGCAATGACCGCATTGACCTTCACGTTGTCGGTGCCTTCAGCCACGACGATCTTGCCGATCTTGCCCTCGTCGACGGCTTCGACTTCCATCGTCGCCTTGTCGGTCTCGATTTCGGCGATCACATCGCCGGAGGAGACGGTGTCACCCTCCTTGACGTGCCATTTGGCGAGCTTGCCCTCTTCCATCGTCGGAGAGAGCGCGGGCATGGTGATGTTGATGCTCATTTAGTGCCTCACTCGCCTATGTCTTCGTTCCAGAGATGCGGATTTTCCTTGATGAAATCCGCCATCATATGTTCGCAACGCTCTTCGTGGTAATCGAGGACATCGACCCCGGCGAGCGATAGCAGGTCCTGAAACCCCTTGAAATTCTTGCTCTCGGCGACGACCACACGCGAAATGCCGAACTGGATGATGGTACCAGTGCACATCATGCAGGGCGATAGCGTGGTGTAGCAGGTCACGTCCTTGTAGGTCTTCTGCCGGCCGGCGTTCTGGATCGCGTCCATTTCGCCATGCAGGATCGGATCGCCCTTCTGCACCCGGCGATTGTGCCCCCGCCCGATGATCTCGCCATCGCGCACCAGCACCGAGCCGATCGGAATGCCGCCTTCAGAGAGCCCCTGTTGCGCCTCTTCGTAGGCGACGGTCAGGAACTGCTGGTCGAGTTCTTCCTGCGTCGGATTGTTGCCGGTCATGCTCAGCTCCGATAGGTCACGGCGTTCACCGCCGCGATGACTTCGTCGACATTGGGCAGCGCCAGCTTTTCGAGGTTGGCGGCATAAGGCATCGGCACGTCCTTGCCGGTGACGCGGGTCACCGGGGCGTCGAGGTAGTCAAACGCCTGTTCCATCACCCGAGCCGAGACTTCCGAGCCAACCGAACCCTGCGGCCAGCCTTCTTCAACGGTGACGAGCCGGCCAGTCTTTTTCACTGATTCGATGAC